>JAEOUI010000545.1 GCA_016839425.1 Promethearchaeota archaeon | reverse complement strand
TTAATTAAAGTTTTATTTTTAATATAACAAGATAATTTACTAATCTCGAGATGTCCAAAACATGCCAAAATTCTGTCCGTATTGTGGGAACACCGTAAAAGAAAGCGACAAGTTCTGTATAATGTGTGGAAAACCGTTACTTTCAAGTCTATCAACTTCTTCTCCAGCGACCGAGCCAGAATCAGCGCCACCTAAAAATGAATATGTAGATGAGGATTTAAAGAAAAAGAAACGAGAGCAAGAAATGGAGGAAATTGAAGAAGACATTGATGAGGATTTGGAGCTTGACGACACTAAGGGGAAAGGGAAGGAGAAAAGGGAACCAAAACCTCTCCCTGACGATGTAAAAGAACAAATCTCACTACATTTAGAGCTTAGTACACTTGGAGAAAAGAAAAAAATGTTAGTTGATCGATTAGATAAATTGCAAAAACAATTGAAAACCGGAGAATATGAGACGGATTTTGAATTTGGCGAGAACATTGAAATTCAGTTAAAGGCTCTAACCACCGTCATAGCAGAATTAAAACAACAAGAAGATGCGATTAAAGCTACAGTCCAAGGCGAATTTATAGTAGAAAAGTTAAAAAAAGACATAAAAACCAAGAAAAGCCAATTAAGCAATTTAATACGAGAACATAAACTGCGTAAAATAAAAGATAAAGACGTTGTTAAAAATCTGAAGGAAAAGTATAAGGCTCAACTAACTGAATATCAAACAGAATATGAAGACTTAAAAATGGGTATGCGAGAATGGATCGTTCAACTTTCTGAAGAGAAAGTTGATTCAGAAACGGAGAGAAAGACCAATAAAGCACGTTTTTCTGCCAAGGAGATCACTGAAGAACAATTCAAAAGCACTGATGGAGAATATGATAAAAAAATCAGTGGCTTACAGTCAAAAATCGAAACTTTAAAAAAACTCGCTAAATAATAGATAAACATGCGCAATAAAACAATTGCTCTAATGCTTTTATTAATTGGATTGTCAATGTTAGTTATTGGGATTGCTTTAACCCAAGAAGAATTATTCGCTACCTATTATACTCAGATGGCTGCGATAGAATAAATATTAGTCTGAGATAGTACTTCTCTCATTCAAGTAATCTTCCTGATTTTCCACCTTTACCAGATTTCTGATCTTCAAGAAAACCTTTTTTTGTGTATAGTTTCTCTTGAGATTTACGGGTCTTCTCTAAATCTTTAAAATGCTTCTTGCAAACAAAGATTTTATGTAATTTATTATCCATGATCTTTAACTTCGCCTTTTCCGCGTATTGGGAATTTTTATTTTCAGAAAGCGAACGGACGGCATCTGCGTTGCAACCCGCCACAGAGCATTTCCTTGTTTTAGAGCCCTCTGTTTTTAAATCCTTTTTTTCTCGAATTTCTTTTGGAAGTTTCATGAGTAATCAAAACGTATTATTATAATCAAGTATTATGAATGTTAAATTATTTTTATCTTAAATCTTTTGCGTTAAACATGGATATTCCAAATCTGATATTTGATGAGGAATTTATTAGGAAAAAGCTAATCCCCGTGAATTCTCCCGAGAGATTATCAATTCGAGATGAATATTTCATTCCTTCAGCGGTTCTTTTCACCATTATCCCTCATGAAGATAAACCTTATGAATTGGTTATCATCCACCGAGCTGAAAAGGGTAAAAATCACAGAGGAGAAATGTCTTTTCCGGGTGGAAAGGTGGATCCAGAAGATAATAACGTGATTGATACTGCTCTAAGGGAATGTGAAGAAGAAATTGGCGTTCCTCGTTCCGAAGTCAAGTTATTAGGAATGCTAAATGATTTTCCAACCTTGACGAAATTCATTATCACCCCAATCGTTGGATGGATTAATAAAGATGTTCACATGGAAAAAGATCCGAGAGAAGTTCAAGAAATCCTAAAGGTGCCAATTAACTTTTTTTTCAAGAAAAATTCTTTTCGGGAACAGGAATTTGAAATTGGGGGTAAAAAATTTCCCATATTTTATTTCAATTATAAATTCAATGAAACTAAGTATACTATTTGGGGCGCTACAGCTTACATGATTGCTAGTTTCATTGATCTTGTATATGGAATTAACTTATCTAGACTTCAACTACGCAGATTCACGCTTGATGAAATCAAACCTTTAAAAAATTATATTGAAATGCGAAAAAAGATCTTGAGCGATAACAAGTGAAAGATGCAATAGATTATATTTTTAATGAAGAAAAAATTCGGAGTAAATTACTCGCTCTTGAAT
>JAEOUI010000206.1 GCA_016839425.1 Promethearchaeota archaeon | reverse complement strand
TTTGCCAAACAGGTGAATCAATAAAAAACTCTATTGTATAGTCCTCTGGTTGCGTAATCCACCTTATATTATTCCAAATCTAATTTAGATTTAAAATTTCTAATTATTCCTAATTTCATATATATTCAAAAAAAATAAAAATTAAAGAAACCACATATTCTAAATGAACGAATTATTTCGATTGAAAAACGGTAAAACAGTTTTTATTAAGCGATTGTATAAGAAAGATTACGAAATCAACAACAATTATGAATTTGTTTATAATTGGTTGCATGATATTAGTGAATATCTTGCTCTTGATTTTGAAAAGAAAAATCTGGAACAGAACAAGACTTCTTATTATCAAATGATTTTAAACGAAGAATTATATATAGTATTAGGTGCTTTGAGCGAAGAAAAGATCATTGCAACAGCACATTTAACACTTAATCCCCCTACAATGAAATCGGGACATGTAGGAACGTGGGGTATTAGTATTAATCCTAATTTTCAAGATCAAGGGTTAGGTAAAAGATTATTGGAACTTTTAGAAAATATAGCTTTAAAAAAAGGATTAAAAAAACTCCACGCGTCCTATTATGCTGCAAATAAAAAAGCTGAACATCTCTATATCAATAGGATGAAATATGAGATTGAAGGGAGGCAAAAATTAGCTGCTTTATTGAAAAATGGTTCTTATACCGATATAATGTTGATCGGTAAGATCCTAGACGATAAATTAACGAAAAAAAGCTAGACACTTGTCTTCTAATTACTAATTGATACAGAAATTTATTAGTTTTCGCAATCTATAGAATATAAAGAGAACCAGAATAGTAAAGAACGAGTTAAAATACATATAACATTACAATATGAATCCTGAAAAAATTGAGAGATTACGTGCATCGTTAAGGCGAGACGCCGAAGTCGGCATACATGGCATTAAAGACTCAGATGCTATAAGATTTCACGAAGAAAAGGACGATTTAAACGGTTATACTGATATTCGACCCCCATTTTTTAGAGATGTTGATCGCATTGTCCACAGTAAAGCTTATTCAAGATATATTGATAAAACACAAGTATTTTTCGATATTAACAATGCTAATATAACTCATCGATCTTTACATGTTTTATTAGTATCACGGTTAAGTAGGCAGATTGGAAGAGTTCTTAAATTAAATACCGATTTGATAGAAGCAATCTCACTTGGTCATGATATTGGTCATGCCCCTTACGGGCATCTAGGTGAGGAGATCTTGAATGAAATATGTGCTAGGCACGGTGCTGGCGCTTTTATGCATAATGCCCAAGGAGTAAGGTGGCTATCTTATTTGGAACGAAGATTTCCAAAAGAACCTGCCATGGGATTAAACCTAACCTTGCATGTACTAGACGGCATTCTCTGCCACGACGGTGAGATTAACGAGCGAGAGTTGAAGCCAATGGAAGTAAACGGTAAATCCTGGGAAGATCATTTCAAAGAATATAAGGATTGTTTTGAGAAAAATCAAATAAAACGCATTCCCATGACTTTTGAAGGAATTGCTGTCCGATTTGCCGATACGATATCTTATATTGGAAGAGATATCGAGGACGCAATTCTATTAAAACTTATATCACGAGATCAGATTCCAAAAAACTGTATAAAAATGCTTGGAGATACGAATCGCAAGATAATTAATAGTTTAATTATGGATCTAATCAATTATAGCTTGGACCACGAGGTTATTGGATATTCCGAACCGATTTACGAGGCATTAAAAGAACTCAAGAAATTTAATTACGATAATATCTACTTGAGACGAGACGATTCTATGAATAGCATAACAAAAGAACGTTTCGAACTAATTTTTAAAACTTCTTTAAATGACTTGAAAGAAGAAAACCTTGATGCTCCAATTTTCAAGGACCATGTGGATTATATTGACGATCCCGACTTGAGTACATATTTTGAACTCAATCGAAAAGCAGGCACCTTGTCTATCATTGTCAGAGATTACATCGCAGGTATGTCTGATAAATACTTTTCTGAAGTATATAAAAGATTAAGAAAAGTGGATTAATCAAATAATCCGATATTTCTTAGATTAATAAAATATTGAAAAAACTAGATTTATTCACCCAAACTTGATATTAATCGCTTTATACGGACAAATTTCCTTGCATTTTAAGCATAAGTTACATTCACCATTTCCTGAAAAAGCTTCAAATGGTTCGTCCAAGATTTTAACTTGTTTAGGACAAGCGACTTCACAAACACCACACTCGTTTCTTCCCACGCATTTAACAGGGCTCCTGGAAAGTTTGAGGAAGGAATACTTGCTCCCCATTGAATAAATTGCACCGACAGGACAGAAATATTTACAGTATAATCTTGGATACCATACAGAACCTATTATGATGGCAAGGTACACAACATACAAAACAAATAAGATCCAGTTTTCGAAGAGAGGTTCCAAAGTTCCTGAAGTAAACACTTCTCCAAAAATAGTAGGCATCGTATAAAATAAGAATTCAGATAAAGAAAAAAATCCAAGTGGATTCTGGGCTATTGAATCGATGCTTTGCTTGTAATCGGTATAAAATTCTGGATCAAGTGTCTTTGAAATAAATAATGGAATTAATATAAATAGAACCAAAAACACAGGAATGAACTTTAACTTGACTAATTTTTTATGAGTGGTTTGCTTGATGTTTTTTTTATTCCTCGTTGGGATTGCGTGACATGCATCTTGAATTGCCCCGATAGGACAAATCCAACCACAGAAAAAACGGTTGGTAAACAACATGATTATAATGAGTATTCCTAATAAAAATACAGGAAAGATACCTTCAACAAAAGAATAATATATATATTCAACGATTCCTGCTCCTCCTGTTAGAGAGTTGTTTGGAGAGCTTAAAAAGGGAACAACCTTGAAAATACCATCGAGTACAAGTAAATTAATGGAAAAGATCAATTCAAGAATCACGTAGTTAAGTAAAACAAACGCAATTATTTGAACGATTCTTCGAGTGATTGTTATTTTATGATCGGCAATCTTGAAATTTTTTTTGTATTGAATAAATTTTGACTTGAGTGACATTGATATAATCCTTTGTAATCGTGGATCTATTTCCACTATTAATGATAAAGGAATAAATTAATTCTGCTTTAAAAAAATTCTTTAATTTCGCCAAGTCTAAATATTTTGAAATGATTGATATAAGAGAAAATGAAAATAATATTAAAAGGATTTAACTGAAATTTGATTTGGTAAAAAAAGGAATTTATTTAAGTATGACTGTTTCTCTATTTTTTGGCGATTTGGTGGCTTTTTTGAGTTTTTTGTGTATCATTGTTGACAAGCTTACGCATTTACTTTCTTCCCCGTGGTTTGTAATAACAACTTTAGGTCGTGGTTGAATTCTTCTTAGGAATTGAGATATTTGACTTCTCGAAGAGTGTCCACTAAAACCTTCTAAGGTAAATACATTCAGATTTAATTTCACAAGTTGAGTCCTTCCTTTTGCGTCAACATATTGAAATTCCTTAAAACCGCGTTGAATCCTGTTTCCAAGTGTGCCGGAAACTTGGTAAGAAACGAATATTAGTGCGCTCTTTTCGTCTTGGGCAATTCCTTTTAGGTATTGTACTGATGGCCCTCCAATGAGCATTCCACTCGTTGCTAAAATGATGCAGGGACCTCCTTGAAGAATGTCCATCCGTTCTTCTTGTGCGCTAATTGTAGTGAAAATGTCGCTTAAGAACGGGTTTTTCCCTTGGTGGAGGATCTTTTCTCTAAGGTCGCTACTTAAGAAATCTGGATTTGCCGTGTGGATGGCTGTTGCTTCGCTAATAAGTCCGTCAATGAAGACTGGAACATTTGGAATTATACCTTTTGAGATGAATTCTTCAAGAACGATGATTAATTCTTGAGCTCTCCCAACTGCTAATACTGGGATTAGTATTTTTCCTCCACGATTTATAACAGTATTAAGAATTTGGCGCAATTCT
>JAEOUI010000205.1 GCA_016839425.1 Promethearchaeota archaeon | reverse complement strand
TGTGGCTCTTCTTTGTGCGTTCCAAATCTATTAAAATATATCGAACAAAATAACATTCTATTATCTTCCATAACCTATTTGGTAACTTCTCATCACCATTACGATCACATAGGAGGGCTGTGGCTCCTTTATGAAAAAATAAAAGAACACAATCCTGATGTAAAAATACTTACGAACCAAAATACGAAAGAACTCCTCCTTGATTACGAGTATCACCTTGAAAGGGCAAGACGAAACTTTGGAGATTATGTAGGGGAAATGAAACCTATTGAGGAAAGTGCATTTAATATTATAGTTCCTTGCACCGAATTTGATAATGCACTTTTATCAAATCAATCTGAATTTCAATTCAGTTCAAACGGTTTAAAAATAAAGCTTTCCTTATTAAGCACTCCGGGTCATACTCCTGATCATCAATGTCCGTTATTTATAAACGAAAATGACGAAATTGAGTTTATTTATTTGGGAGAGGCTGCTGGTACATTGTATCATTCTTCCCGCTTAGTCTCAATGTCCACTTCAATGGCCGTATACTATAAGCACGAAGAATATATGTCGACTTTAAAAAAATTAAAAACTTTGAGCGTCTTGAAGGCGGGATTAGGGCATTTCGGAGTTATTGATGGAAAAAAACAGGTAACCGAATTTCTTAATGATAATTACTCTTTTATGGAAGATTTTCGAAGCAGAATTATCAAATCATATCGAGAAAATCCAGCTACTAAATATGTTGTTGAAAAACTTGTTCCTTTTCTAGCAACAAGGACTAATAGAATGGATGAAAATAGCCTCGTCCTTAGAAACATTGCTTTAGGTACGGTCTATGGGATGATGATGAATTTAGGTTATAGAAAGGACTAAAATTATTTACCATTTACATTAATGAGGAAATAGACATTTCTCCTTTTAAAACATTTTCTGATAAAAGAGAAAAATACTAATCTTTTTTATTATTATTGCTCTTAGATGGATTCTTCTATTGAATACGCAGATGTTTGCATTATTGGTGCGAGTATCGCAGGAAATTATCTTGCTTATTTGCTATCAAAATCGGGTCTTAAAATCGTGGTTATTGAAGAGCACGAGGGAGTTGGACTACCTTTTCAATGTGCAGGTATCATATCCAAGAAGTTGTCAACATTAATAGAACTTCCTCAAGAAATCGTTTTAAACAGGGTAAAGATTGCACGCCTCGTGGCCCCTTCTGGAAACTATGTTCAAGTTTCAGGAGACGAGGAACCATTCATTGTTGATAGGATCACCTTGGACAAGTTATTTTATGAAAAAATAGAGAATAATCCAAATGTACAATATTATTTTAAAGAAAGATTTAAAACCTTCCAACGAATTCGAAAACCTAAGCGAAGTGCTTTAAGAATTGAAACCTCGAGAAGAACGATCGAATCAAAATTGCTTGTAGGATGCGATGGACCGTTATCTACTGTCGGAAAGCGTTTAGGTGTGATCAATGATTTAATATACGCTGCCCAGGTGCGTATTAAAGCTCAATTTGAAACAAATGAGGTTCAATTATTATTTTATCCTCAAATAAAGAACTTGTTTGCATGGGTTGTTCCTGAAGGAAAAGAAACCTTCAGGATTGGTTTAGCTGCTTCCAAACATCCTTTACCCCTTCTAAAACGCGTGCTTAATAATTTCAATCTAGATTTCAAAGACGCAATTGATCAACAAGGGGGGCTCATCCCGATCGGAACGATGAATAGAATAGCATTTAAAAATGTCTTATTACTTGGTGATTCTGCGTGCCATGTGAAAGCGACTACTGGAGGTGGTATCGTTATGCTATTAATATGCGCCAAATATGCGGCGAATTGCATTAAAAAATCTTTCATAGATGACAAGTTTTCAAAGCGATATACACGAAAATACTATCAAAAACCTTGCCGCAAGGCAATTGGAAGGCAATTAAAAATACATTTCTTAATTAGAATCCTACTCAATTATTTTAGCAATCAAGATTACGAGGATTTCTTTTCGATTTTAAAAACTAATAATGTTTTAAAATCTATATCGCTTTACGGTGACATGGACTTTCCTAAAAAGGTTATCATTAAACTCGTCAAGGATAGAAATGTATTGAAATTCCTACTCTCCTTTTTCAAAAGACATCCACGTCTCATAGTAAAAGCTCTTAAAACATTAGTAAAATAATTGATTAAAAATTGATCACCTTTCTGTGAATAACTCTATTTTTGAACAAATGCTTTTGCAAGAATTTTTCCCATTTCTCTTGTCTTAAGGATTAAAACTTCCCTCCCTTTGAAGCATCGTCAGTAGGATTAAGTCTGGGGGAGCGATAAAGACATCTTTAACATTAAATCCTAAAAATTGATATATTCTTCGAGATTTTTCAGCGTAATCTTTAAAAATCGAACCATTAGACTTTCTATAAGTAATGACGAATTTAAAATCCAACTATTAAAATCTACCTTAAGATGATAATTTATATTATAGATTTTTTTTTTTTTAATAAATAAAAAATAATATTTGCTCGCATTTCAGTGTTTAGGTGAGGAATTAAAGGAACAAAAACCCAGCAAATGGTTCTTAAAATTAATTAATTATTTTACCTATTTTATTAATATTCAAAAAAAAAACCACATACTTTTTTTAGATTTTATAATAATAAGACTAAAATAATACTGAAAATAGATAATCTCACACCAGAATAGTTGAGAAATATGAAGTCAAAAAGGATGCCCATAATGAATAGGTCTCGAATACGAGGAGATGTCCTTACTTCTGTTGATAAAATGAATTACCTGAGGAAGAAGGCAACGCGTGATTTTCTTGAACTCGAAGAGAACAAGGGGAAAAATATTCACGAATATATGAGGAAAATCGCATATGGAAAAGAAGAGTTCTTCAAAAGACTCCCTAATAATGCCGAAACAATAAAAGAATTATACAATTTGCTATCATTCGAAGAACAAGTGTTTTTAGCACAAATGTATCGCTATATAGGAAACGCTCTCGCAGAAAGGCTGTTGAAAAAGAATCCAATCCCCAATAATATATTGATAAAAGAAATCTCAATTAATAATATCGGTGCTGAATGGAACATATTTCCAGGGGCTAAAAACGATCGCGTGTTATTATACTTTCACGGTGGAGGCCAACTAATGTTATCGTCCAAATCTTATCGCTTGTTCACGGTGGATCTTAGCCAGATGGCGAAAGCTAAGGTCTTAAGCGTGAATTACAGGCTCGCTCCCGAGCATCCTTTTCCTGGAGGTTTGAACGATTGCATCCTGTCGTACAAATGGCTCCTCGATAAGGGGTATGAACCCAAAAATATTATAATTGGGGGGGATTCGGCTGGTGGAAATCTAACAATGGCTACCTTGTTGAGGCTTAGAGACGAACAGATTGAAATGCCAATAGGGGCGTTTGCGTTATCGCCTATTTTGGACTATACATTAAGTTCAAAGAGCATGTATGAAAATAAGGAGACGGATCCATTATTGGCTGATGGAGGAATTTTTTGGTGGGATCATGCCTATTTGAATGGTACGGATCCCAAGAATCCTTATGTATCACCTCTCAAGGCTAACTTAAGAGGTTTACCTCCTATATTACTGCAAGTCAGTAAGACTGAGATGCTATATGACCATTCAACAAGATTTGCAAAAAAGGCAGAACAAGCCAGCGTAAAAGTGACTCTTCAAGAATGGAATGATATGGCACATGTGTGGCAAGCCTTTGATACATCCATACCTGAATCTAAGGAAGCTTCAATTCAAATAGGAAATTTTATTAGTTCCTTATATCGGTAATTTTTAATCTTTTTCGTGATCTTTAGGGGGGCATTAATGAAAAAATTGGAATCTGACCACCCGTTAATATAAACCATGTTATCATGAAAGTAGTAACAAACACCGTGGATATAGCTCCAAACCATTGAACACCTTTAGGAATGCCCAAATCGGTGTTCTTTCCCTGAATTACGGCTCGAACCATTGCCGCAATATATATGACTGATATGACTAAAGTAATTATGTATAGAAATAACATTAAAAGCGCTAATGTGTAAACGGGCTTTCCATTAAAATTAAAATCGTTAAGCCACATCCAGTAAGTCGAGATCAATTTCGTAGGTATCGCGATGTATATCACTGCAGTAAACGCATAGACAATAGCGCTAAGAATTCCCTTAATTCTCTTGTTCTTTTTTTTAGTTGCAGGTTCTACTGCGTCAGCGTCAATAATAGTACTCGTTTCGGACATGTTACCCATAATAAGTGTGAATTATTTTTAATTTTTGCTCTTGAACTATCTATTTTGAGACTTTACTTTTTTAAATCTAAATAGAATATATTATTAATGTTTAAAATTGAATAAAATCTTATTGAATAAAATAATTTAAACTTAATATTAAGTAGAAAAAAAAAATATTTTAGGTTGTAATAGTTTCAAATATCATACCATCTCTCATTTTCAATATTCGTTCAGCTAAAGCTCCTATAGCGGGATCATGGGTTACCATTAAGATAGTTTGGTTTAATTCTGCATTAAGTTCCCTCAATAATTGAATAATTTCCAGTCCCATTTTCGTATCGAGCTCACCTGTGGGCTCGTCAGCTATTAGAATCGAGGGTTCGTTGCACAAGGAACGGGCTATCGCAACTCTCTGTTGTTCTCCTCCCGAAAGCTCGACTGGGAGGTGATCCTTCTTATCACTAAGATCCACGAGGTCTAGAAATCTATTTACACGCCTCTTCCTCTCCTCCTTACTCTTGCCAGCAAATATCATTGGGAGTTCTGCATTCTCAAAGGCCGTGAGTACAGGAACAAGATTATAAAATTGAAAAATAAATCCAATTTCTTTTAATCTCAAGTTTGTGCGCTCGTTATCATTCATTTCGGCAATATTAATGCCGTTAATGTATACATTTCCTTTAGTGGGATTGTCAAGAGCGCCAATCATATTCAAGAGCGTCGTCTTTCCAGATCCCGATGGTCCCATTACTGATATGAATTCGCCTTTTTTCACAGACATATTCACACCATTAAGTGCTCGCACTTCAATACCATCAGTGATATTATAGACCTTCGTTAAGTCCGTGGCTTGAATGATATTTCCCCCCTTAAGAGGGGAACTATTTTCGTGTGTTGAATCGGTTTGGTTTTTTATAAGATCTTTTTCG
>JAEOUI010000204.1 GCA_016839425.1 Promethearchaeota archaeon | reverse complement strand
TTATATCTTTCAAGTTTGATATGAAATCATTAAAGAATCCTTGTATGGAGCCCTTGAGCACTTCTTCGGTTACTTTTTCTATGTCCTTTACTTGTTGGTTCAAGCTATCTTCCATTTGTGTTATCCATGTGGAAAAAATATTATCTATTACTTGATCTACTGTTTGTTGCACGACGCCTAATCGCAATTTCTGAAGGTTTGTAGATATTTTTGTTTTTACACCCAGAATCTCTTCAATAAGTTCCAAGAACTGTTTTTTAATTGCCTCAGATACTTTCGTATTGATTACATTAAATTGCTCGGTTAAAACATTAGTTTGTTGGTCAAAGAGTGCCTTCGTTTTATCGTCTAAACCAGTGATAGTAGAAGATAAGTCCTTTATCCTCTCCATGCCAGCTAGAGTATCGTCCATTTCCTGTTTTTGTTGCACCATCGTGTTGATCGTATTTGATTTTAGGTCCTTCATAAAATCAGAGTAGTCCTTTAAGCGAGTCATACCTTCGGTTTGGCTCTCTAGTTCCTTAAACGACGCTTCAAGCTCTTTTGGAGCGTTTGAGTGTATTTCAGAGATAAAACCATGAAAGCTCTTTAGTTGACTTACTAACGCAGCGTAAGGGGGTAAGGGGGCATAATGTGGAGACGCTCCAACAACCTCCTTGAATAGCCCTTTTTCTACGAATTTTTCGGCAATCTTTTGGCATTCTTCTTTTGGTTTCTCCAATAAAATAGAGATCTCGCCGAGCGAAAGCACATCTCGACCCGTACTCAAGAAATATAGGTTTATTTCCTCATCAGTAAGCTCGATTTCGGCTAAAGCTTGCTTGACCAAGTCTTCAGAGTAGCTCACATCTTTATCGATGATGTCCTCTATTTTGAAATTCTCAATTTCGAGGTTCTTGTTTATGTATAATAATAACTTGTGGGGGGGATTCTCGTGAATGAATTCTTTGACAGCGGGAAATTCCGAAATGTTCATAAAATCTGTTTTCGTAATCGTGATTTTCTCCTCTTTAAAACACACCTTACAGTTAAAAACCAGTTCAATTTCGTTCATATCCTTGAATAAATACATTTTTTCGTCATCCTTGAAAGCGATTTTTAGTTTCTAATGCAATATAATTTAAATCAATTTATATTAACTAAGTGTTAGAACAAACTATAATTTAAATGTTAAATTAATCTTGTTTCAATACTTTATTAAATAGTAATATCCATTTAATTAATGATCTTTCTCAATTATAAAAATTTGGATGATAAAAAATATGGTTCAAACTAAACAACAACTTTTCAAAGATTTGTTTAAGAATTTCTTGAAAGTAAATGAAGATATCGAAGCTGCGATCGTATCCGACACTGATGGATTCATCATTGCGGGCGAAAAAAGGAAGGACATTGACATGGAGATCGTTTCAATTTTGGGAGTTATTGTTAATCCCATAATGGAACGATTACGGGACGAATTTGCGTTTAAGGAGTTTGGAACCGCTAATTTCGACACGAGCGGTCATCGTTTATTATTCGTATCGATAGAGGAAAGCAAAACGCTAAGCGTTGTCTTAAAAAGCATGGCATCGGTTGAACGTATTTCACCATTCGCCTATTATATTGCCGAAAAGGTCGCCCAGATCCTTAACATCTCAGAAGACGAACCCTTAAACATCCAACTTCCAGAATTCGATTTTGAACCAATATCCACTCAAGACGAGGATACAATGAACATTATCCACAAGAAAAAGATTGAGGAGGGAGGAGCGTACAGATTTAAATTCATCATCATTGGCGACCACATGGTAGGTAAAACCTCCATCGTAAGAAGATTTGTGGGAAGGGAGTTTTTAACCGATTATCGCGCTACAATGGGGTTACATGTAATGGGTCATTCCTTCGAAGCTCATGGAAATAATATTAATCTATCGTTATGGGATATTGGCGCCCAAGAATATTTCAAGCGTTACAGAAAGATTTATTACAAGGGAGCCCAAGCAGCATTTATAGTTTTTGATCTAACAAGTCGAGAATCGTTTGAGAACGTGAAAGTTTGGCACGACGAACTCAGGGAATTTACAGAATACAAGGACCTGCCAATTATCATTGTCGGAAATAAGAACGACCTGGTTAACAATAGACAGATTCAATTCGATGAAGGCATTCAACTTGCCAAAGATTTATCAGATTTTGCCGAATTATACGAGAAATCTGGTTTGACCGATTTCTCAGACCTTTCAAGCCTTTCTATATCGTCGGACACGAGAATTATGTACATCGAGACGAGTGCCTTGAACGGTGACAATGTAGAAAATGCGTTTAACATCCTTTCTTATCACTATATCTTGAAAAGCATGGAACTAGAGGAGCAACGGTTAAAATCGTCTATTATGGAGGAAATTAAAAACATTTTAGAAAGCAATAAAAATAAAGTAACTCTCTCTTTTGTGTCTGAAAATCCCTTACAAAATCCATTAATAAACTTGATTTTAGAAATCGAGGAATTGGGCCAATTCTCAACTGAAAAGGATAAAAAGAAAGAGCAGCAATTCAAATACTCGAGCGGACTTGTCGTGAAAAATCACGATTACGACTCTTTTAAAAGTTCTGATTCAGATGGCGTTTTCTTGACTTTCGAATTAGCAGACAAGACTTTCATCGATCCAAAATGGAATGAAATCCTTGTAAAGATACTTGATAAAATTGAAAAAAACAAGGTCATCTTAATCGGTCTACTTTCTTCTGAAAAAACAGATCCTTCGAGAATCATAGAAGATTTCGTCATACCAAAGAAGTATGAAAAGAAAAACACATCTATCTTTTTTATTAAAATTAATGCCGAAAACAAGTTAGAGCTCTATGAACAGCTCGAAGTAATGGTTAATGAAGTAAAAAATCTGATGTTTTCCTATTAAAGACAATATAATAAAGAAAATAAAAGAAAAAGGCTATAAATCAATTTTTTCGGGATAGGTGACTTCCAACAATTCCAAAGCCTTTTTGGCGATTTCATGAGATATTTGAACCTTTTTATCGTACGATTGATATGCCTTTTGAATCTTTGGAAGTAAATATTCTGGGAAAATGATGAGAGGCTTAATGTCCGTTAACAAGCAGGTGAATTCACGATTTTCTCCGTCTTTTACATCAACAATCACTTGGATTTCTTTCAACCAATCCAATATCTTTTGTGTATTAGCGTATTCTGAAAAAACTTTTGGAATTTTGGCTACAGGATAGTAATTCTTCCGCATAAGCGCAAGAAAGTCGTAAATATCCGGATTTAACAATAGCATAGAGATTTGACCCAAATCCTCGTCGGTCTGAAGCAAGGGATCGTATTTAGAGAAAAAATCGATGGTTCTTTGCTCGAAATTCTCTTGCAGGGAAGGATTACTAGTCTTTAGGTGTTCTAATAAAGTATTGTTAGGAATTCGTGCTAAAGTAATGTCTTTTACCAAAAACAAATATTCTCCTTGAAATTTCATCCTACCAGTAGCCCTATCCTTTTCGCCTTTAATCCAATCTCGACGGATCAAGTTCAATTCTAAAAATGGCTCAATCAAAATATCAATATTAAAAACGGGTTTGATTTTTTCTAAAATGTCTTTCATATGACTTTTAGAAACGGGAGTCTCTCTTAAAGTTTTGAGTATGGTCAAGCGCTCTCTCGTGTTAAATATCAAGGCGACTTTCTGTAACCTATCTAAGTTTGCCAATCTTTCGACTTGAAATATCGTGAAGCTGATGTCAGTCTTTATTTTTTCGTTAATTTTCAAAATAATGGATGTCTGCTTGGCTGCATTTGCCTTCAAGAGCGTTTCAAAGGAATTGTCTAAGCGTATGGTTAAGTCCTTAATTAAATCTTCAAAAATGGCTATCTCGTCGTCAAGCTCGAATATAGATATAGTAATATATTGAGTACCATCTGCTTCTTGCTTGTAATACGATATTACTTGATAAGGGGTTTCTTTTAACCTACCTGTATAATAATTGCTATGTCCTCCTTTACTGGCATAAATGCCCGTGGTGTGCTGGTAAAAAATTGCAAAAATGTCGTTTTCGACCATTAGCCCAGAATAATTATTAGGCGTGAATTCTTCGTTCTTGAGTACGATTTGGACGGGCTTGAATTCGGGTTCTATTTCCCCAGAAGGACTTTGGTTTAAAACGAACTGAAAGCAAAAAATACCTTGAATCATATTTAATATCCTCGATGTTTTGCTAAAATGTTTATATTTATATAAATTAGATGCATTAAATATAAATAGTTCATCTTAATTTTCAAATTTTTTTCTACACATTTGGAAACTTACAAATTTAAACAGAAGGGATATACTCATGTATTTAATAAGTAAAAAATCTAAAATAAAGATACTTACTGTTGTTTTTATCACGATAATGACGATAGGAATGTTTAACCAACTGAATTTAAGTGATAATATAATTAATATTAATGAACCAAACCTTAATACTCAAGGAAATTATACAGTACCATATTCTGACGAATTATTTCAGGATAATGGATTTGACTTGGGAGATACATATTGGATAACTTCAACGGATGATTCTAATAATGATATAGATATGGTTTATAATACGGGTTCGATCAGTTTTGATGTTCTAGGAAATGAGGGATCTTATAATTATAGTGAAATTCCCACATCTACAGATTGGGGAACTGTTATAGATAATCCATATACGCAATATGCATGTGATTCAGCAGGTTATGTAGCAGGTGAGGGCATCTCGGTAACTCATGAATGGCATGATGGTGCAGAAGAAGACCAACACGCAGGATCTTATTGGCAATACGATATTTCTACTGATATTAATATTTCAGATTATAAAATTGTGTATGCAGAATTGGATGCTATCGTGAGTACGCAAAGAAATACGGGATCATATCCTTTGGAGGCAGAAGATACTGCCAAACTATATGTAGAAATAAGAGATTTAGCAGAAACCCTTCCAGCGGTTAGAGTAGCGAGCATTGAAACAACTGGTGCTACATCTTTATCATACCAACACATGACTGTATTAGACCAAAGTATCTTGATTTCCGTGATAGAATCTGCACTCGCCGATAATTCACAACAACTTTCCATCTTTTTAGGCATAGAAGCAGAGTTTGTTGACAATGTACCAGCTATTGATGATGATAGGTGGAACTACTTAAGAATTAATAGTTTTAGTCTAAATTTTACTTATGAGAAAATAATTGATTACGAGTCTAAAGCATCTTTCTATCAAACGGTTGCAGCTATACCTTCAGCAGCAAAAAATATTGAAGCAAATTTAACTTTAAGTTTTTGGGGCAATACAACATGGCCTACAACTTCTCCGAATTCTGCATTACGCTTTGTTTTCAATAATAACGACCCTCATACAGAAACGATAAATTTACTT
>JAEOUI010000203.1 GCA_016839425.1 Promethearchaeota archaeon | reverse complement strand
TTTCGAATTATAAGATATATTAAAAATTTATTCAGATATAAAAGGCTATTTGAGAAATAATAAATCTTATAATACAAAATCTATTCATCAATTTATAATCATATTCAAATTTTCGTGATAAATCATAAAAGTACCTTAATTATATATTCTATTTATCATGAGTTTCGATTTTAAAACAAGGTTTAAAGGAGTTATATCTATTATCGGTGCCAGCGAAATAGACGAGGAAATTTATAAAAAAGCTGAAGAAATCGGTAGGTTACTTGCGAAAAACAACTTTATCATATCTTGCGGGGGATTATCTGGTGTGATGGAGGCAGTATGTAAGGGGGCTAAAGAAGAAAATGGTCTAACAATTGGAATTATCCCGTATAAATCGAAAAATTCTGCGAATAAATATGTAGACATAGCAATTCCAGTGCCGTTTTCACAGGCCAGAAACATCGTTGTCGTGTTAAGCGGAGACGCTGTGGTAGCAATTTCTGGAAAAGCGGGTACTTTGACCGAAATCGCCTTAGCTTGGCTTTATCAAAAACCCATTGTAGCCTTGACGGGAGTCGGGGGTTGGTCGTCCGAAATGGCAGGAAAGGTAATTGACGATCGACGTAACGATAAAATCCACGAAGCAAGAAGCCCTTTAGAAGTAGTGAAATTGATAAACGAACTTGTAAAAAATCCACATTTAAGCCTTCTTTCAGATCCAAAAGACATGTTATAGGAGGGAAATTATCATCTCTAAAAATAAAGAACCTCAGAAACAACCAGAAAAAGTGAAAGCGGGAAACAGTATAGTACAACATTCTTATTGGATGTACAAATATTTCCAAATTTTAATTTTATCTTCCGTAATGAGTATTGTATGCGGTTTAATGATGGTGGGATTTAATTTTTTATTAATTTTATTTAGGTGGTGTTTTTCTTTTGTGCCATATTTTCTTTCTCCGATTATTGCAGGATGTATGACTTCTTTAGTCGTAAAAAAATGGCAGGATAAAAAAATGCAGAAAATAATGGGCACGGGAGGTGTTGAATTCATAGAAGAAGTAAATAAAAACGAGGGAGACTACGATAGATTACCGATCTTAATTGGAAAAACACTTGCAACATCGTGGACTTTTGGTTCCGGAATGCTGTGTGGCAAGGAAGGACCAGGTCTTTTGATAGGATCAAATTTGGGTTATATCATATCAAAAAAAGTGAAAAATCATCAATTAGACGCCCTTGATTTTTATTTTATTGGAGCAAGCGCTTGCACGAGTGCTATTCTTAGAACACCCATTAGTGGAGCACTTTTTTGTGCTGAACTTCCGTATTCAAACCATATTCGGTACCGTTCTTTGCTACCATCGATCATTTCGTCTTCCGTAGCATATTTAATTTTTTGTTCTTTTTTTGGATTTGGTCCACTTTTTAGAGCTGAATTAGTAAATGCCTCATTTGAGAGCTATCTTGGATTAGTTCCCTTGCTAATAATTTTTGGCATATTTATGGGAGTATTTATATTATTAGTCAAATATGTAATGAGAGCAAGCATGCGGAGAATAAAATCCTTTTCTTCTTCAAGATCTTTTTATTGGACTCTTCCACTCATTGGTGCTGCTATTTACGGCCTATTTCTCTTAATATTAATTCCATTAATTCAAGACAATCACGAAAGATTATTTATTGGTCCTGATGTGGCGTTCCTATCCTATTTGATAACATCAATAGATACAATGACCGTAATTCACTTATTTTTATACATTTTTTTATTTTTATTAGCAATGGCGTTATCTATTGGATTTTATAACAGTTCAGGAATAATCCTTCCCCTAATGTTATTTGGTTCATTGGTTGGGAGTCTTTTTGGAAAATTATTTTACCCAACTTCCCCCGAATTATTTGCAGTTTTAGGTGCTTCTGTTGCCATCGGAGCAGCTTTAAACAATCCGATCACGGCCATCATCATAATTGTTGAAATGACCTGGGAACCATTTTTATTCCTCCCTGCAGGAATTGTTACTATAATTGCCTATATTTTCAGTGGTCCAAACTCCATTATTTCAGGACAAGTTGAAATATAAGATGCTAATCTAAAAGCGAATTTAACTTATCTTTAGTAAATTCTTTCATTATTTTAATTAATATATTTACTTCCTCTGTGGAAAATCTTACATATAACATGTGAATGAATCGTTGCTGTAGTTCTAAGTGATGTTTATACACTTTTAGCCCCTTACTCGATAAGCTGAGAAGTACTTTACGTCTATCCGTATCTGAAAAATGCCTATTAATTAACTTCCAATTGTCAACAAGCTTATCGATCTGCCTTGTAGCAGTGCTTGGATTGATATTTAGGTAATCACAGAGTTCTCCCATTGTACATTCCTTTTTAAAACCTATGAAATTAATAGCAAAGATGTTTCGCCCGATTTTTAATCCTTCATACTCATAATCTACTACATCTCTCGTGAGGGCCATCAAAAAAAGAACAAATAACTGCGTAATGCCTAGATCTTCTTCCTTAATAGTTTTCACCTTTAATTATTTCCTTCTTTCAAATATTTAAGAATGCAAGGATTTTAATATAATTTTTTCAAACAAAGAATCAGATTTTCTCGAATTTTGCTTTTTTTTTTTAAATAATCTAAATTAACAAGAAAAGAACGATATTATTTGAAAAAAGTGATATATCAGATTTTTATGAATTGAATTGAAAGAAAACCCCCATCATCTTTCAATAGCGAGTGCTATGCTTGTTAATAACGAGAATACCATAAAAAAGCACGAAATAAAGTCGAAATGGATGAATTCTGAGAATGCTAAGGGATCTAATATAATAAGCGTGATTAATGGTGAAACAATGATAATTAAAATTGTTAGGAATGTTGGAAGACATTTATTCATTCGAAATGTATAAAAAAAACCATAAAAAATTGATAAGTTTAAAGAAAAGCAGGCAATTAGTGCAAGCAGGAAAAGCCAAGAATTGATAGGCGATTCAAATTGCCTCATCGAACCTAAACCAATGATTTTTAATACTAAATACGACACATAGGACGGAAGAAACATGCATAAAAGCGAAATTTTTACTTTTTTTGAAATATTTTTTTTTTTTATCGCTTGTATCTCTTTTTCTGTATCTGAATAGCACTCATCAATATTGAAAAAAGAATCCATTATATTTTTACCTGCTTTGGATAGTTTTGTCGAGACTTTCTCCATTATATATTATGTCTCCTTTTAATTTAAATTCCTATCGATATTTGCTTTTTTTACCATATCTACACGCAACCCGCTCATTATATCCGTAATACTCAAAATTCCTAATATTATTTCGTTATTTTCATCTCCCATTACACAAACAGAATGAATATCTTTTTCAATCATCGTGTCGAACGCTTTTCCAAGATTATCTTTAGGCGAAAATTGTATTAATCTATTTTCGCAGAAATTCGATATTTCAACATTCACTTGATTTGATAAAATTGCTTTTTCAATGTCTTTTATTGTAAGCATCGAAATAACTTCCATCTTCTCGTTAATAACTGGATATGAATTATGGTGATTATCGTCTAATAATTCTATCAATTCGCTAAGTGTATTTTTAGAACTAATCGAAACTACATTTTTTGTCATAAAATCTGCCACGGTATTATTATGAAAAAAAGTAAGATGATCGTGTTGTTCTTCTTCAAAAATGACGCCCATCTGCCTTAAATATTCTTTCCGCATGGCACATTTCGTTAATTTTACTTTCTCAGGAATCAATTTAACGGCCAATGATTTTGTAAGTATGGTCGTCAGAAACGATGTAACAATTGCAGTTAAGACAATAATAGTAAACATTACATCGTCAAATATTCTCAAGACTAATCCT
>JAEOUI010000202.1 GCA_016839425.1 Promethearchaeota archaeon | reverse complement strand
ATTGCTAAAATTTTGCCCAAAGAAAATGTTAATATTGAAAACCCTATTGATTTAGGCGCCACTGGATTTGTGACTGAGATTTTTACAGACTGTATAGAAATTGTTATGCAAGATCCCAACGTTGATATCCTTGTCCTCCCTCTTTGGCCCGATCAGATTTATTCATATGTAATTAGAAGAATGATAAGATTAGAAAAAAAGACCCCTAAACCAGTGGTATTATGTCCCCCTGCAATTGCTGATGCCCCGGATTTAGCGAAAAGATTTGATAAATCAAGAAAATTCTTACACAGAGAAAGAGTACTATACTACTTCGATTTAAGAGATGCAGCAAAGAGTTTATCACATCTATGTAATTATGCTGATTTTTTGGGCAAAAATCATATTAGCCATCCTCAATAATTTCTTTCCAAAAATTAGAAACTATAAATGATCTTAGGATGGCTAAATTTACTATTTGTTAATATAAATGTGATCAGTAATTAAAAAATGTCACAAAATCAGTAATTCACTGACACTTAATAAGTTGTTGAGCACCAGTCGTCAGTCATTTGACGTTCATGAAATAAACGCAGGGAAGAACCTCCTAGTCTATCTAAACGGCGTGCTTATAAAGACAATAGATCTGTGAGAGCTAAACCTTAAAATTAGTGACATAAATTGACAAAAGATGATGACCATTTTACTGACAAAAGATGATGACTGATAACAATTGTAATTCGTAATAAAAAAATGTCACAAAAAACGGAATAATAGTGACGCTTTAATTATTCCGAATTGTAACGGTTCGGAGTCACAAATTATAGACACAACCGTCTCTTTTTTATTTTGTCATTTTGATTACGCATCTACGTTCGGAATAATAGTGACCTGTAGTAAAACGAAAAAATGGTAAAAGCTATGGCGAAAGATTAGGTTTATTATCGCCCTCTTAGCAAGCATGCTTATATTTTAAGACATATTTGACGATTTCATGTATTATATTAAAATACATGAGGTGAAAATAATAACATTAAATGAAAATAGAAAAATGGAAAAATATAAGCTCGTACGAGACATGTACGAGAATGCTGGAATCTCAGCTGAGGAGCTTGCCAAAAAGTGGAATGTAGAAAAAAGAACTATTTATAGATGGATAGAAAAAGCAAGCATGTGGCCTTCTAAGAAAAAGAAAAAGCGTAAAAGGAAAAGAGGGCGGCCCAGAAAATATCCGGATGCGGTTTTTGAACGGATTATAGAATTAAAGATGGAAAGACCAGAAAGGAGCGCAAGAATGATAGCAAGGCTCTTGAAAGGAGAATTTCCTGATGGGCACCCTTCTCTTTCATTGATTGACAAGTTTCTTAGAAAACAAGGACTTAGCCGAAGGAGAAAAGATCCCTTTCAAGGATATTCCAGATTCGTAAGGGCCAAACCAAATGATCTCTGGCAGATTGATATCGCCGGGTATCAAACGTTAGGTCATTTAGGAAGGTTGTATTTAATCGGGATCATCGATGACTGTTCAAGGTTTATCGTAGGTGCAGAATATTTCAAGTCCGAAGAAAGTAAGAATATAATGATCGTTCTTCGAGAGGCATTTATGGCTTACGGAAGACCGAATCAAATTCTTTCTGATAATGGAACGCAATTTAAAAATATTCAAGGGGAATTAAACACGAGATATTCCAACCTACTTGCGAGTTTAGGCATTGAACCGATTTATTCCAAGCCATATCACCCCCAATCCAAGGGAAAGATCGAACGATGGTTTAAAACCGTTCAGGATGATTTTTTATGCGAAATCCGTGGCAAACTAGAGGAACATCCTAATTGGTCTTTAACTGATATAAACATGGAATTAAAAAAATGGATAAAGTGGTATAATTTTGAACATGAACATAGAAGCCTCCCGGATAAGATTCCTCCCCAGAAAGTGTTTTTTGACACAGAAGAGCGAGTATATAGACCTCTTAAAACAGAAGTGAACTGGGACTTGTGGATTAACGATACAGAGGAAAGAAAAGTTAAAAAAACAAACGAAGTGAGTTATAAGGGGCAGCTCTTTAAAATGCCAATAGGACATGTCCATCAAAGAATTACCGTAATAGAATTTGAAAAACGAATCGAGATCTATTCTAAAGAAGGGCAATTGCTTATAACCCATCCTTATGTCTTGGATGTGGATAAAGTTTTATCAGCTAAACAACGGAAAAAGCACACTCGTAAAATTAGCAAGGATGGTATTATTAGGTACAAGAAGAGACATTTTACAATCGATTACAAGTTGGCGGGATTAACCGTGGAGGTTAAAGAGAGTAATCTTGGCCGAACGCTCTTGGTATACCTGCACGGTAAGTTAATAAAAGAATTCGAGCTCTAATATTCTTTTTTAATAACTTGAATAAATCTAAATCATTTTTTCTTTTATAGTTAATTATTAAGGTTTAAATACCAATTTAAAGGCAAAATTAAGCCATTAATCGAAGGTCACAAAAATTTAAAAATTTGGAATTAGTGACAAAATGTGACGATTGACTTATTCCGAAAAGCGTGACAAAAAATTATTCCGTATAACAAACAATATAAAAAAGAAAATAAAAATAAAAATAAAAAATCTAATATAAATCGTCTGAGCTTACTAATTCCGCAAATGCGCCATAGAATATCCCGTTGATTACCCCAAAGGTCAGGATCATCATCACTATTATCTCCCCTCCGCCTAAACCAAGCATCATCGTATCTAAACCAACGTAACTAAGTATATCTAAATAAATCATTATAGCAATGATGGCTGCACTTAATATAGATATTAAAAACCATGCGAAGAACGCAGCAACTTTCCCACCAGCAAGCTTTCCGGTTATTATTGCACTAATAAGTGGTATTATTATAAACGCAAGCATCTGGAGGAACATCGCAATACCTATAGTAGAACTAAAAGTTGCATTCCCGCCAACGCCAATTACTAGAGCTACTAAGAAGATGGCAAGTGTGGGGGGAATTAAAGCGCCGCCGAGTAAAGTTATGATAATACTATTTAGATCTGCGAACATAGCAGCAATATTACCGCCAATGAGAACCGATATCAATAATGAAAAAACGAGGATTAAGACTACGAAAATTAGAAAGCCAATTCCAAAACCATTTCCAAAACTCATAAAATTTCACTTTTACAAATTACTAAAGTTGATAATTCTATTAAGTTGTAGGTTTATTTAAGACTAACTTCTTTTTTATGTTGATTTGATTTTTATTAAAGTTTTTAAACTTTATTCTAGAATATCTATGATGATTTTTAGGAACTCT
>JAEOUI010000544.1 GCA_016839425.1 Promethearchaeota archaeon | reverse complement strand
ATCGTTAGCTAGGATAGCAGACGATTTAGAGCATTGTTGCAAGCGATCAGTGAGAATAGCCATTATGGAATTTCTTGATCTATTACGAGAGGAATTTAATATTGATCTAAAATATTCTCCTCAGAGGTGCAGATTCTCTAAGCTAAATGATAAATGTGAAAAAGAGAAATGTCCAATTTTTTAGTTAATAATCCTAAAATAAATTATTAAATTTCCCACTCTTTTTACTTACATGTTAAAAAGCTTACTATAACTATGAATCGTTCGAAAAATCGTTTAACTTCTGTTGATACTTTAAGGGGTATATCAATTATTTACATGATCATAGGCCATATAGGACAATATTGGTTGCAACGCCAAGATCTTTGGTTTTATGGTTTGATCTTTCTTTTTTTGGAGGTTATCGGAGCAAATGCATTTATATTTGTCGCAGGCATTGGATTATCCTTATTTTACAAATCTCAAGAACATAAAATATCCATGCTCCCAGAATATACAAGAAAACACATACACATTAATTTTCTCACCAGAACTTTGCTAATCTTAGTTATTGGATTCATAACCGTTATGATTGGAACAGCTGTTATAGACGAATTGCAGTTTTGGGCATGGTATGTTTTATTAACAATAGGAATGGCAAGACTAATCAGTTATCCTTGTTTAAAACTGCCGCCTTATATTAGGGTGCTTATTGGATTTGTTTTTTTTATTTTTGCGGATATTTTACGACAGACTCTTTCAAATGGGAACCCTTTTTTGTATTATTTCTTATTTAATAATTTACAATCAAATCCCCCTTTTCCATACTTTGGCTTTTTCTTTATTGGAACGGCAATTGGAGATTGGATCTATAACAAACAAAATATTAAAATAAAGAATAAGCTCTATGACAAGAATAATTTGTTAAAATTTACTTTAATTTTCGGAATATGCTCGCTAGTATTCGGAATTATAACAGGACTGACACCTAATAGTGATGTGATTGCACGAAGCATTTTTTGGTTAATCAATTTAAATGAGAATATAAATCTGACATCTCTACCTGAATTTTTGGTAAGATCTTCAAGAGCTTGGAGCTTTTATTCTCTAGGAATTCAACTTATAATTTTGACTTTTTTATTATTCCATGAAATAAAGAGAGAAAAAGATACGGAAGATCTTAATGGATATCAATCAGATGAAGTTAAAAAATTGAAGCCTCGAGGTGTTATCATATTCGGTCAATATAGTCTCACTATTTATTTATTGCATTATTTATTGAGTTTAATATTTCCTAGATGGTTCTCTATCCTAGGCTTTTTAATTGCAGCACCCATTGTTGTCTTTCTGATATATATTTTAGTATGGATGTGGGCCAATAAACTTCAAGGAAAAGGTTCCGTTGAATGGTTAATTAGATATATCTCTAATCATGTCTTAAAAAGATTAGGCTAAGGGTTTCTCAAGGCAAAACTTACTTTTATATTCGTAGATCCTTATCTAAATTTTGCCATGGTAAAGGAGAATTTAGTCTGATATTTTTAGATGAATAAGACATATAACAAAAGAAATATTAACTTTAAAAATCAAATTTATTTGAAAGTATTTATAATACTTTCATAAGGAATATATTTTATATTACTATAAAAAATGAGATGTTATGGTTTTGGTCAATGATGAATTATTAACGGAATTTCAGAATAAGATGAACATGTTTGAGACATCTTTTACTAATGTTACAAGAGATTTATTAAATAAACTGGAATCTCTGGCTGAAGATACAAAAAAAATAGCTGAAAGTACGGCGTATCTAAAAAGACTCAAGGAGTCATATGATCAATCAAACAAGAGGCTTTCAGAGATGGATGAAACTATTGCGGAATTAATGAGTCGTTTGGAAAAAATTAGCCAAGCTCCAATTGATTTGAAAAAGAAAAAAAAGAAGAGTAAAAAGGAATAGATCAACAAGTGGTTAAAAAATGGTAGAAGATGATATAAAAGCTAAATTTGAAGCCTTTTCTTCAAAATTTGAGGAATCGATTTTTACCCTCATTTCCAATTTTGCTGAAATTAATGAAAACATGTCAAGAGTGCAAGAAGGCTTAGATTTTCTGGGAAAACTCCGAATTCAAACTGCGGAAAATAAACAACTAATGACCAAGGTTGAAAAAGCCTTTAAAGACTTAGAAAGAAAGCTTAGAGAGATGAGTCTCGACGGATTTCAATTGCCTGATGCTTCTGTTAAGGAAAAGAAAATTGAAGTAGTGGAAAACGTTGATGATTTCTTAAGTACTACGGTAGACCTAAAAGAAGCAACTGAAAGTAGTGACTTAAGTGAATTTGGAAGTGCTGAAGAATTACCATCTGTTGATGATATCTTATCTTCAAATAATTCTAAAACTATTAGAAAACCAAAATCCGAAATAGAGAATCCTAATGCATCGTCTATACCT
>JAEOUI010000201.1 GCA_016839425.1 Promethearchaeota archaeon | reverse complement strand
GGAATTGAATTAAAAGATATTGCGGTTTTGTATCGAGCCGGGCATCACGCCATGAAGATCGAATTAGAGCTCCAAGCACAAAGGATTCCTTACGAGGTAAGGTCGGGATTAGCGTTTTTTGAGCGAGCACACGTGAAAGATCTGCTTGCACATCTAAGAGTTATTGATAATCCATACGACGAGTTATCATGGGCACGTATATTCAATATCGTACCAGGAATAGGGTCCACATCTGGAGCTAAGATATTTGAACAAATTTCGAAAACACCACATCCTGCGATAAGCATGATAAATCCAGATTTCTTTTCAATAACAATGAAAGGCTGTAGGATTCAATCCATTGGCAAGGATAATTTAATGAAACACGTGAATTACTTTTTGGATTACGGTCCTGAGGACGATCCAAGAGAAGTAGTGCTTGATCTGGTCAATTTACTTGAAAGACACATTAAATCCAACCATAATGATTGGGAGAACCGTATTGAAGACTTAAAGCAACTAGGTGCATACGCTCAAAATTATTCGTCCATACGAAAGCTATTAGAAACTTTGAGCCTCAATCTTTCGACAATAGAGTCAAAAACCGTGAGATCTGGAGACGACAAGCGGGAAGAAGACCCAATGATTCTTTCCACGATCCATCGCGCAAAAGGATTGGAATGGAAAGTGGTCTTTATCCCAATGTTATGCGAAGATCTTTTTCCATCGAGTAGGGTTTACGATTTAGAAGATGAATTCGAAGAAGAAAGAAGGGTTTTTTACGTCGCCTTGACACGAGCTAAAGACCAGCTTTATCTGATATCTCCTTCAGTAATACAGTCCTTTCGGGGAATACAACCTGCAGCACCTTCTCAATTCGTTTCAGAATTAAAATCAAAATTATATAAAAGATCTCGAGTGGAATTCAAGCAAAATTATGTCCAATTTCAACCCGATATTGATAAAGAGATTTCAACCCACTTTAGCACGGGTTTGGAAGTAATGCGTGAAAAATCAAAAGAAGAACAGTTAAATGCTAAAAATATTGATCCTTCTTCAAATGCAGATAAAAAGAAGGAATCTAAAACAATACTTGATTTCGCTAATAGGAAGGAATAGCTAATACTTCTTTCACTAGAATAAAAAATTAGAGTTAAATATTAATTAACTTCTTTAATTATGATCACGAAATTTGAGCCTTTCGAGTAATCTCCTTTGACTTTATCTTCAACCCAGATTTCTCCCCCATGATCTTTTATGATCTGTTTTACTAAGGATAACCCAACACCCATTCCGCCACTATTTTGACTTTTAATAATACCATCAAATATGGCTGTTTTATAGTTGTCAACGATCCCAATTCCATTATCTCTGAATTCGATTTTTATGAATTCTTCGTGGTTTTTAGCAAATTTTGATATTTTAATAAGTATGTGCTTCATTGAATTAAGATTGTGTTTGATTGCATTAATCAAAATGTTTTCAAAAGCATCACCCAATAATTTACTTGCGTTTATCATCAATTTTTTCCCATCGTAATCCATGTCAATATTAATCTTTTTGTTTGGAAAGGTTTTTCGAACGCGATAAACGCTTTTTTCAATCATCTCATACAAATCGCGCTTCTTGCACTTGTCTTTTTTATTTGGCAATTCAGATAATTTCCTTACATTAGAAATTAGTTTTTGGGCAAGTTGCAATTGTTCCAAAATTCCTTGATTGATATCGAGTATGCTCTCCTTATTATTATTTCCACTTTCGTATAGAATAGAGCTAAGTTGAACTGATGCGTTAATGTTATGTAATATATTGTTCATATCATGGGTAAAAATGTTTTTATAGAGCGTGAGTTGTTCAAACGCTTTTTCATAACGAGATTCCATGGTTTTTAATTCAGTTATATCCGATGTGATCTCTACTGCTCCAATGAATTCTTTTTCTTCGTTATATACAGGGAAGGGTTTCATTAAAAGGATTTTTCCGTTATTTGTTTTAATTTCCTTGAAAGCCAACCTACCGTTCTGGCGAAATTGTGGGAGCGGACAATCAGGACAAGGTTCTTCTGAATGAAACCATAAATAATGGCATTTTTTGCCAATCGGGTCATTTTCATTACTTTTTAAATGTTTTAAAGAAGAAGAATTTAGCCATATCACTTTCAAAGAACGATCTTGATAGGTTATCATCTCTAAAATATTATTTAGAACTATAGATTTTTCCCTTTCTAATTTTTTAAATTTTTGGTCCGTCTTTTTTTTTTCCGTGATGTCTCGAGCAATACTAATCATTTTTAAATCCTTATTTGTATCGATAAATGTTTTATTTACACATTCAATCCAGACATGGTGCCCTTTTTTATGCTTGTACCTGTATTTGATGCGAAATTCTTCCTCGAGAGCGTTTATTCTTTTTTTTTTAAGATTAAAATCCTTTTTAAGACGATCGATATCATCGGGATGAAATAAACCCCATGGCTTTTTTCCAAGTACTTCTTCTTTCTTATACCCCAGTATTTTTAAAAGAGCATTTTCATTAATATATTCCAACTCAAAAGTATTATTTAATATCATTATGAGTTCGTTGGAATTCTCAGAAATGAACCTAAATCCATGCTTATATTTCAATAATTTCTTATATTTTCTCGAAATATCTTCCAAATTAGTCTCGATTTTTATCCCTTCGCGTCTTCTTTATAACAGTAAATACGATATTAAAACTACTACTTACATATTTGTCGACGTTCTATTTAAGCATTTTTGTGTCGATTTTCGTTAATTTTTTGATAATACATGAAAGTAATCGAACATTGAAAAAAAGCAATAAGTTTATTATATTGATAGTACTTAAAATCATAGCACGCAACTATTATAATAAAAATATCGCCAGCGTGCTTATTTACATGGTTTTTAACATGGCAAGCGGAACAGTTAAATGGTTTAATAACAAGAAAGGATTTGGTTTTATCGCTTCCGAAGAAGGAGAAGATATTTTTGTTCATTTTACGGCAATAAAAGCCGAAGAAAACGAATTTAAATCTTTAAACGAAGGGGATAAAGTCACTTTCGACGTGACTGAAGGAGAAAAGGGACCTCAAGCTTCCAATGTTTCAGTCACCGAGCGCGCTCCAAGACAACAAAGGGGCGGTAGGAGAGGACCTTCTCGATATTAAATACAAAAATATGAAGAATAGCCTCAAATTAACTCTAAAATCGTAAGAAGCGATAAAGTACGAACCCTGCCTAAGGGAAATGTTATTGATTCTTACTTCTTTTTTCTCGTTTATTTTTTAACTAATAAGTTCCCAATAAGAGGGAGAATAGTGACGATCGATGTAAATTTTAATGAGAGCTAAGGTATCTTTATGTATATTCAATAATTTCGTTTCTCGCTTGAGTTCAGCGAGAAATTCGGATTTTGACATTAGCCTACCGTGCTCTAAAATAGCTCGAGCAGCCTCTGCGAGGCCTATAAATTTTGACATTTCCTGTTGAAGTAGTATTATTTGTTCGGAGGGATTTATGATCTCTAAAACGGTATTCAAGACTGTTTTCTGATAATCTAAACGGCCTTTCCAAGGGCATTGGAGAATTTCCTTTTTAATTCCAATTATTAACGCTCCTGGTTCGTCCTGTAATATCCTTTTAAGTTCGTTTTTATTAATAAAGTGAAGTAAATTTGCGTGATGATCGTTTTCGTGGAAGACAATCGTAAATAATACATTTATATTCCTAATTAATGTCTCGTTATAATTATCTTTTACAATATAGGTTTTATATTTGAAAGTTATAGCGTGTAATAAATTGATCATTACTTTTTTTCCGAAAGTGGATATAAAATCGTCTAAGGATACATCTAAAACCACTTTTTCTTTTGTTTTAATTTGAGGTGTAGTTAAATATTCAATTTTTTCGTGCCCTCTCACGATTCCTTGAGAATCCACAAGTACAATAAAGTGATGATCCTTACAAATAGCTCCAGCCGGGATTTGAATTTTTACCGTCCCCCATTTTTTATTCGTGTAAACTTCAACGGGTACTTTTATCGTACCTTTGGTTTTACAAAAAGGGCATATTACTTTGATTTCAGCAGTATCAAAATTCATCATTCGTCGCTTTGGAAGAATTTTCTTATAAGCATTATTTGTGCCGACATTAATAAAAAGGAATTATTCTTAAAAATTTTGACTAGAATGTGCTTATTTTTTAGTAATTTTTTTCCAATAAGAGGGAGAATAATGTCGATCCAAGAATAATTTAATTAAAGATTGCTTGTCCTTGGCTATTTTTAGGATTTTTGACTTTTGTTGGAGTTCATTAATGAATTCAGAACGAGGTATCGTGTCGTGTGATTCAAGAATTTCCCTTGCTATTTCTGCTAATGAAAATATTTTGGTGATTTCTTGCTGGAGGACCACGATTTGTTCAGCAGGACGAATGATCTCTAACGATTTAGTGAGGATGCTTTCAGCAAAGTCGATTGATTCCTTCCAAGGTCTGCTTCTTACTTTGTTTTTATCATCGAAGACGAGAGCTTTGCTCTTTAATTCGCTTTTATTTTCTGCATCGTTCTCTTCGACATGTATTAACTTGTGTAGATCCCGATGCTCTTCGGGTAAAAGAAAATAAAAAAAGGAACAAATATCATTGGCCTTTACAGCAAGTAGTCTATTTGTTTTCATGAAAATCTCGTAATTAAATATCGTTGCGTGAATGAGATGTGCCACTCCTTCAAACGCAAAAAAAGATATGAGTTCGTTGAGAGTTAAACTTGATTTTTTTTCTTTATTATCATTACATTGCCCAAAACTCTCTATTTTTTCGTGCCCTCTCACTATTCCTTGAGAATCTATGAGCGCAATAAAGTGATGCTTGCCACATATAGCACCCGCAGGAACTTGTACCTTGATAGTACCCCACTTTTTAGAAGATAAGACATCTGAAGGAATTTTAATATTTCCAACAGCTTTACAAAAGGGACATTCTACTTCTACTATGCTAATTTTTTCGGGATCCATGATAATTCTATTTTTGATAGGTTTAACCATTACCCAGATTTTTTAATAGATAACAAGTTGATCGGATATTGAAGTTTTGACAAATTCATTAATCTATAAACAAATTCATGAATTTAAAAATTAGCAAAAAGTTATTTGAATAAAAAAGCAAGAAAAATAGATTTTTAAGAAGGACAAGGGGATTAATATTATAAAAGAATTAATGATTCTACTATTTTCACGGAGAAATAAAGGGAAATATATTAAAAAAATTAGATACTATCAATAAATGAATGCCTGAGCTCGATCTGTCGTGTTATCTTTCGGAAATTTTTTCTTCTTTGCAGGGGGAAGGGGGTACCGTAAGGGGAAGTTGCTTCGGAAAACGACAAATATTCGTGAGGTTTTCGGGATGTAATTTAATACAGGGAGATTATGGATCATCAGGTTGTTTCTGGTGCGACTCACCTCAAGCACAACAACTCAGAAATGGGAAATTCACGTACGAAACCGTTCCTGGAACTCAAGAGCTAGCAAGTAGCCAAAATCCAGTCAAAATTTCAAGAATTATTGAAATAATCAAGCATTTAATCACTCCCGATCTCCATTCCATAAGTTTTACTGGTGGAGAACCGCTTTTTCAATTCGAAGCCGTGGAGAGCTTATCGCAAACCTTGAAAGTAAATGAAATATCGATTCCATTGTATTTAGAAACGAACGGGACGATTACACTCACTGAAGAACAAATATTAACACTAGCCAAGCATTTTTCCTATTGCTGTTGCGATATCAAAGATAGAAGCTCTAAAGTGGCTCAAACCGTAGAGAAGTGGAAGGAACTCGTAAAAGCGGAACTTGATTTCATTAGAAAAATGGCAAATCGAGGCGTGGAAGTTTTTGCAAAATTAGTTATTACATCAGAAACAAAAAAAGAAGATATCAAATGGATTGGGGAGCGTCTTTCTAAAATTCATCTCAGTAGCGGCCAAGTAGTCGGGCTTGCGATTCAACCTGCCTATTTTAGAGAAAAAAATGGCAACCAACATTCAATCGCATCAAGACAATTACACGAAATTTTTGAATTGGCTGCGAGATTTTTACCTTTAGAAAGCTTGAGCTTGTCGATCCAAGCCCATAAAATGCTTAACTTGTCATGACATCTTTTACCACTACTATAGAAAAATATAACTTTTACAAACGACTTGTGCAAATATACCACTAAATTTAGAATCTTAGTGCTAATTTAATCACATGGATGTTAGATAAAGATGGTTTTTAAAATTGTCGTTCACGAATCCAAGGTAAAATTCTCGGCCAGCCACTTTTTAAAGGAACATTTCAAGTGTTCGAGGTTGCACGGACATAACTACTACGTTTCAGTTGAAATTAGCGATTCTCTAGACGAAAACTATTTCGTGGTCGATTTCATGGAACTCACGCAGAAATTAAAGTCTATCGTAGAACCGTTGGATCATTACGTGCTCATACCAACCGAAGCGAAAGAAATCACGGTAAATAAAACAGAGGATTCTGTTGAAGTTTTAACTCCTTCGAAACGATATGTGTTTCCAATATCCGATGTGTGCTTTCTACCCTTACCGGCCACGACAAGCGAGCTTTTAGCCAAATTCATTCACGACGAATTGAAAAAGATTTACCCAAACAAGAAAATTCTTGTAAAGGTCGGAGAAAGCAAGAGCTCTCTTGCTTCTTACGAAGAATGATGTCTCATATTTACAGATCCCAAAAAGTTTTATAATTTTATAGAAGGAGAAAATCAAATGCATGAAATAAACGAATCGGCGTTGGTCGTATTATCTGGTGGGCAAGATTCAACGACTTGCCTCGCGTGGGCTTTAGAAAAGTTCCGCTCAGTATCTGCCATCACTTTTAACTACAAGCAGAGGCACGATGTTGAGATCGAATGTGCCAAAAAAATCGTTGAAATTATAAATTCAACAGGAGAGAAAAAGGTTAAAGACCATCAAATCGTTGACATTTCCTTTCTATCAAACTTAGTACAATCCGCAATGATTCAAGAAACAGAAATTACTTATAACAACGAGACTTCGCTTCCAACAACGTTCGTTCCGGGAAGAAATATTCTTTTTCTCACGATTGCTTCTGCTGTTGCCTATCAGAACAAAATCAGGCACTTGGTGGCAGGCGTATGCCAGGAGGATTATTCTGGCTATCCAGATTGCAGGGACGCAACGATAAAATCGCTTCAAGCAACGCTCAAGCTTGGTCTGGACTACGACATCATAATCCACGCGCCTTTAATGTGGAAAAACAAGGCAGAAACCGTCAAGTTAATGCAAAAATTAGGAGGGCTCAATCTATACAAGTACACGCACACATGTTACGAAGGAAAACGACCTGCTTGCGGAAAGTGTTTTTCTTGCGAGCTTCGCTTGAAGGGGTTCAAGGAGGCAGGACTAATAGATCCATTGGAATACGAAAGTACAAGATAATTACTTTTACTTGAATTTAACCAAGATCCATGCGGTTAAAAAAAAATTATTTTGTACGGTAACTAATCCTCACGGGTTAGAGAACCTCTTTTCATCAAGATTGATAAAACACGAAAAAATCTTGAAAAAAAAAATAAGAAGAATTTTGTTTGTGGTATGTGTAATTCATGACTTGGAAGACTCTAGCACGATTCTAAGCGTTATTTAAAAATAAAGAATGTTTGTAGCACTAACACGAACAAAGTCCATTTAACCAAGCCTTTTAAAAATTAAAAGGTTCCATTAACATAGACGGAAGGAGTCCCTAAAATTCGAATAAACATTGGATTTCGCCCTCTATTAAACTCAAAAAGGAGTTTAATTTTCTCCTTACCTTTATAATATTGTTCGGATTGATGGGCCTTTCGGATCTTTTTCTTTTATTCTTGCATCCTGCAATATTCTTTATCAAAAACCATTAATCAATCGATTTCTAAGAAGTATACTTTTATGCTATTATAATTTCTTTTGGATTCTTAATTGTCTTAAATTTATGTCATTTCCAAACACATACATGGATTTAATTGTTATTTTGACATAAAAATGCGCATTAACAGGATCTATTTATTCTCTGTAAAGCTAAAAATATCGATTTTTTCTTTTTTTCTAATAACAAAGTGCTTAATTTTATTTAAATACAGTTTCCATCTATAAATGTATGGGATTTATGTAAATAATGGAATTTATAAATAATAATTATTATAGAAAGCCTTTTTAATAACCGAGAGTGAATATAGTGTCAATGGACGGAAATACCATAGGAATTCCAAATGAAAATTCATATGGAGACAAGACAGTACGAGTAGTTTGCCCGATATGTAACGAAAAAGGGGAAATATACATTCCAATTAACGCGGTCAAAAAATCAAAAGGATTAATGTGCGTGACAATTGCTCCTAAGATCGTGTGTGAACACGTTTTTCAAATTTATTTGGATAAAAATTTCAAAGCAAGAGGTTATAGTAAGTCCGATTACGATGTGGGATTTCTAAAAGTCAACGACGAGGATAATTTTCAAGAGATTAAAAATAACACAATAGTTAAATTTGTTGAAGAGATTCCGAAAGATACGATTCCAAGCGAATTTTGGCCAGTTATTTCTAAAATAAATGGATCTAGAAGTGTTGGAGAAATTATTGAAAGTCTTAGCGAAGATAAGAAATATGTGTTTAAAGTTCTCATTGAATTACGGTCTTTAAACCTAATATCATTTGAATTTGTGTTTGATGATTATGACATCCCCAAATTAACCGAAAAAGGTCATAATTTCTTGATTAAAGCAGAAAATTTTTTCGATAGTAGCTTGCATATGGATCAATCTTTTATAGATGAAAAGCGATTTGAACTTGTAAAACACATAGATTCCAAAAATACAGTATTAAATATCGCAGAAAAATGTTCGATTGATATCTACATCTTAAAAAGGATTTTAAGCTTCTTACAGGGAAGCGGAAACATCGAAATATTTTCGGATAGGCTTAAATTAGGTCTTATATATGAAGCTTTTTATGGTGATTTTGCTAAAGCAACAGAGGGGTATTTAGGAAAAAAAGGGATACAAATTTTCGTTGATATTTTGAAAAACGAGAAAAATCCACTAATAAAGCTCATTAAAATATCCAATGACAACAAATTTTCTTTTGAAGCAGTAATACTTAGTATCGAAAAACAAAAAGAATTGAAAGCTGAAGAAATTGCATTAATTTTAATCACACCAATAATTAACACTTTTAAAAAGGTAAAACCTGCGCTTTCAATGCTAAGTACTAATTTAATTGACGAGTATAAAAATCGAATTTTTGAACTTCTACAGAATCTCGCAGAAGTGTTTGGACCCGAAGAAACTTACAAACTGAAAAAATACTTTATATAAATTTATACTTTTGATAAAAACGATTTAGAAGCATGTTTCATTTTTTTTTAATAAATGAGTATCTATTCCGTAATATAATTTAAAAGAAAAAAAGGAGAATTAAAATTCTATTCTCTATTTTAAAGTTTCGACGAATTTTTTTCCCGTTTGATAGAAAAGATATGCGGAGTATGTTAAAAAACAGCATCCAATAGCGTAAAATATGCTCTGGAACCATTTCAAGCTATAATCCTTTGTAAATCCAAAATACAGTCCGTGATCTCTGCAGAGGGTACCCAAGTATAAGAATATTGTTGCGATTACTAAGATCAAGATCATTTGATTTAATTTACCGCTATATTTCATACGTCCTTTAAAAAAAAGTATACTACAAACAATATACGCCAAAGAACATATTAACTTTAGAAGATAATTAAGGAAACTATCCTCGTATTCAAGACTTAGCGACGAAGTGCTCAAACTTGGCGTTGCAAAAAAGGTCCAAAAGAGAATTGCGTATATGATACCACAGACAAATAAAATTATTGCCAGATCTACTTTTAATTCAATCTTTTCTGTTTTTACCACCCTAAATATGAATATACACGCCGTTAACATGAATAATACTG
>JAEOUI010000200.1 GCA_016839425.1 Promethearchaeota archaeon | reverse complement strand
TTTGTTGTAAAAAACTATAAAAAGTCTACTTAAGCTGAGACTTTATTTTTATAACCAACTATTTATTTGAATTTAATTTAAATCTTAGAAAGCAAAAAATTTTAAACTTTTAGATCTTTATTTCAAATACAATAGTTGATTTAGGAGTGCTTTTCTATAACAGAATCGCACCAAAAATCTATTGATAATAGTTAAAGCAGGAGTTGCCAAGATGCATATTCCTTGGAATAGCATGGGAACCTGGTCTACGGCGCTGGACCGAGGCTCCAGAAGGCTCTTATTGATAAGGGCTGGACAATCTCATAGGAGTTCGTGGGTTCGAATTTAAACAAGCATGCCTTGTTTGAAGAAAATCCCACCTCCTGCATTTCTCGTTGTTTACTATAATTATTTATTATTCTCCATTTTAATGGTAATTATTGGATTGAATCAATTAAACTGTTTAGGAAATATTTAATTAAAAAAGAATCTCTCTATACTTTAATACTTCAAAAGGGTAGATATAAATTAAATATACAAGTGAATTTTCCACATTTTCTCATATTCAAACTTTAAATTTTAACGAAGAAATGGTCTCAATTGGGGAAAAAAAAGTTCTTAATTATATTCAAAACGAGTTAGCCAATGAAAATGTTAAAAATAGAGCAGAAATCTTCAAGTGGAAGGATAGTCACTCAATAAAACCTATATTTTTCACATTTAATTGTGTTTTTGTAACTTTATTTATAATAAATCTGCTGTTCCAATTTTATTTGTTTAAAATTATTCTAATTAGCTTGATTTTTGGGTTGTATTTTCTTTTGTTTTATTTACCAAAGGGAAAGGATAAGGAGGCAAGAAATCTTATCGGAGAAATAAACGCTAAACACGCGCTTTTTAAAAGGCCTTTATTTTTATTTATCGCATTTTATGGATCAACATTTAAACGAATTAAACCTTTTTTTATGAGGATTATACAATCATTAGTTTTATTTCTATCTTTCTTTTATATGATATTTACTATTACTGCTTATATCCTTCGTTTATTCGAAATTAGCACTATTATAATTGTCATTGAATTATTTATTCTCCAATTTATTGAAATTCTATTAATCACAGCTATATTTAATCCTGAGAGAGATGATTCTCGAATGTTCCCTAATCACTTATCGGGAGCGGCGGTTCTCATAGAAATAGCTAAAATTCTTAAAAAAGATGCTCTAAATAATATTGATGTGATATTTTTATGGTGTGGAGGGAAAATTAATAGTAAAAGTGGATTAAAATCATTTTTAAAAAGACATGTTCTTAATTTTTATCAAGAATATGAACTCGATCGGTCTTATTTTTTGAATATATGTAAAATTGGTGAAGATTTAGGCCTTTTGAAAGGTTCTCGGTTAATAAAACAGAATGATTTTAATAAATTGGATGATATCATAGAAGCGATTTCTAAAAATATGAACTTTCCCCTAATAAAACAAAAAAAAATATTTTCAGACAAAACCAGTGATGAGATAATATGTTCTATTATGAAAAAATTGAAAAAATTTCCCCAAATTTCAACCTTATCATCGTTAAAAAAAAAACACTTTAATCTCACAGAAGAGAAGTTAAAATATGAAGAACAATTAAATAATTGCGTAAGGTTGTGTTTAAGCGTTTTAGAAAGCTTGGATATCAGAATAAAATAATGTTAGAAGAAATCGCTAAGTTTTTGTTGCTTAATCTTGGGATTATTCGTTAGGCTTTGGACATATTCATTTATTAATTCCATCCGTTGTAATGTATATTCATCTAAACTAAATTGAGTACATAAGTTTATTGCTCGTTGGATGTATTTTTCAATTCCACCTCGATTAACCGTTAAAATTATCCGATTGCCGCAGCGAGGACATTTGTTTCCATTTGAAATGGGGGGTCTCCTGAATTTCGAGTTGCATTTAATGCATCGAAAAGATTGTACAGAAAATTTTCGCAAGTTACCCGCAATATCAGGCGTGAAGTGAGTTGATAATATTTTTTTTGCTACATTTCGAGAATCCACAGCCTTTATTATTTTAGCTAGATGTAATTGGGCTGTTATTTTATCGTCCATTGACTCATAAGTTTTATACGCAGTCTTAGTCGGACCTTCGTTAATATCCCCTGTTGGAATGTTGAATCCTGACTGATATTGTTCTGGAGTACCCAAGCGATTTTTTACTAAATCCATGATATTGTCTATTTCTGAAGGGAGTTTGTAATCCTGTGTTGCTTTGTAAAATTCTAATGGATATTTGAAAAGAGTGTCCACATTATGGGCTTCTGCGTCTATTTCGTTAGGATCTAATAATGTTGATATAACTAATGTTGCATCCATTCTTCCACCAATCTTACTCGGTAAATAAAATCTTGAGAAATTCAACAATGGATCAAGGAGGAGCATCACCCCATCTTCATCGCCGTCGCAATTCCTCCTTTTTGCAGCGTGCCAGAAGGGATGGGCGTAGATAGACCTTGCGGGAGAGAATCCTATTATTCTCCCAATAATGCCGGCACTTGTATGTGGCGCCAATCCTACTACAAGATGTCCAATCAAATCATCTCTCACGGAAACATTATAAAATCGTTCTATCTTGTAAAAATTTTCTAACTCGTCGTCAATGAATCGCGCTACTTTTACAAGGTATTCGGCGCAATCATCGGATAACAATATGTCTTGTACTTTAAGTTCGACTATTTGATTTTCATTTTCAAGAGGAGTTCCATCGTAGGCTTCATTATATCCCAAATTATTTAGAATTTTAACATTTGTAGAAATTTCACTTGGTTTAAAATGAGTCAATGGTATATCGGTCGCGTCGTATCGTATCTCTGCCGTCTTATATACTAAAACACCATTTCTTGCTCTTAATATCCCCTTTTCTATGGGTTCGGGAACTTTAAATTCGTTCGTTAATCCAATTATTCCTTTAAACTTTTCGGGCATTTTAAAATGTAACAATTTCAATTTGGATAAAACATGGCTTTTTAAGTTAAATCTGGCCTCTAATGATGTTAATAGGCGTTCTGAACATTGAGGGCATTCTTGTTGATCTACTGGAAATAGATAAGGTTTATTTTTTGTCCTACAATTTGAACAAATTTTTTTTATCTCGGTGAAAGTTCCACATTTAGGGCAATTGTTAAAGATGGAAATATAATTGCATTTTGGACATTGCTTGCGAGCCACATCGATAACTATCCGATTTGGTAATTCTTCTTTTTTTTTTCTCAGTTCGTTTGTCTTTTTATTATTCTCCTCATCGGGATCTTCAAGCCTTAATTCAATGGCTTTTTCAACTAATCTAGAACTACCAACTTTATCGCTCAAGGGAAATAAGGAATGAACGCCTTTCATACTCTTTCTTTCGGATTTTTCTGGACGACCCATCCGAGTCCCCATAAAATAGGGTGCCTTGTTTCTAACTTGAATAGAAGATAAGCTTGAAAGATAAGAAAACACATTAGTCTCTTCTTTTGAGGAAGTATGATTCTCATTTTCTAAGTTAAATAACATAATATAAATGAGATTCATGGCTTTACTAAAAATGATTTTCCCTTCCTTAAGTTTATGAAGAATAAAAGCCTTTTCTAAAATTTCTTTAATTGAAACATCATTTTCTAATGCAATTGTGCCATTCTTCTTATCGAAATTCCTGATAAATGCTTTTCTTAATTCCTTGATTTCTTCTATAGTAATATTCCCCCAAAAATCTGTATATGCTGGATGGAGGGGAATTTTTAGAGATTTTGATATGTTTATTGCTTCATTTGCTGTAGGAATGTTTTGAAATGGATCTTCTATGTATTTTGTAAGGTCAGAATTTGCTGAATTGTTTTTTTCTATAGCAGATAATAGTTCTAAAGCCCACCATTCCTCAACATAACCCGAAGGAACTAATTTATGGTTATTTTCTGCGAATTCTCCAAAACCAAATAAAATATCTCCCAAGAATAAGATATTCTCAATTTCGGGAAAGATTCTTCTTCCCATGGCGTAGGTAGTTACTTTTACTACATTGCCGTTTAATAATTTCACGATAGGTGGTTCAATTGAATCGACTGGGCAAACACTAGTGCTTTTTCCTGGACGCTCTATTCGTAATTGCGTTCCAATTGCTACAAAGTCATCTAATATTGCCATAGTTGCAGGATGCATCCCTCCAGCCGCTAATCCCGTGTTTCTAGACTTGCCGTATCTAATTCTATGCCCTCCTATTCGTGAAGGGTGACTAAATACAGGTCTTCCTGCTATGATATCGGCTACAAACTTAGGATTTGGAGGAATTTTTTCAGGCTTTACCTCTTGTTTTTCAGAACTCCCTTCTTCCTTTAAAGCGATCTTCTTCAAATCTATTAGCCAATCCCATCCCTCTAAATTCATGCTTTTAGTAATTTTCATTAATTTCGAAGCTTTTGATAATATTCCATCGTTTAAAACGAGACATGCTCCCCCCCTTATCTTATTTGTTTCCACTCTAGGTAAATTTCTAAAAGCTGAAACTTCCTCGTCTTCAGTAGAATCTCCATTGATTTCAATTGGTAAATTTTTAACCGCATATCTTAATTCATCGTTAGAAGAAGGATATTGTAAATGGATTTTTCTATCATATAATTTTACTTCTTCAACATATCTACCGATTTCAGCTTCAGTTGCTTCATATTTTGGGATTCCCGTCTTTCGCCTCACATAATCGGCAATTAATACGCACAACGCTTGGACTGTCCCTCCAGCTGCTCTGATTGGTCCAGCAAAATATAAAGAAAGGTATTTATTTCCTGATTGGTCTTCACGTACTTTAATTTTTGAAATACCTTCAAGCGGCGCGCTTACAACCCCCATAGTTTTAATGGCAAGACCTACTCTAATAGCCCTTTCGACTCTATCGTTTAAAGAATCAATTTCTCCAACCTTATTATCTAAAATATCTGATACTACCTGAAATACTATTTCATCCTCATTTTTTCCTTCTTTTTTGTAGGTTCTTATGATTTCGGCGACTCCTTCGGGTCCAACTAGTTTTTCGACCCTTCCTGCTAAATCCTTAGCTTGAGGAGATTCAACAAATAATTCTGGATCTAAACCCTTTTCTCGAGCTGTCGTAGCAATTTTGTAACATTCATTAACCTTTTGCTGGATGGTTTTAAAGTATTGTTCCATATCTTTATTCATTTCTACCAAGGGCACATACCTCTTTTTTATGTTGGGATAATACTTTCAAGCTATGAAATATGATATTTATTATCATATGACAATTAAATGATCTTGTTGGCTTATTAATAGGTAGAGTTTATGAATTTATAAATGAAAAATCTACTGTATCAATTTTTAACTTGAATTTGATTAGTTTAGTTTTTATTCTTTGTTTGAAAAATAAAAACGAAAAATAAACACACACTATTATTAAAGAATTCATAATGGAAAGGATCTATACTAAACACAAAATAACCGAACAATTTGAAGAATTAAA
>JAEOUI010000199.1 GCA_016839425.1 Promethearchaeota archaeon | reverse complement strand
CTACGGGATTTTTCAAGATTTCTCCCTTAAAAAAATCAAAATGATTTATGCCATATTTATAATCGTTTAGATATAGTCCAGCCGTGTGGAGCATATTTATAGTATATGGAAATGCATCGGAAAATTGGCCTTCGTCGTAAAGCTCAATTATATCGTCAGAAACGACCACGCAATATTCTAAAGATTTAAAATTTGCTTGAAATTCAAAATCAGACTTTTGTGAAAAAGCAATCATCTTGTTTGATTCGCATTCAAAACCAACCTTTAATCCTTGTTTAATTTTTATTGAATCGTTAGTTAAAAAGACATTATCAGAAAAAATGACGCTATTTGATTCGTCCTTGCATTTAGAAATAATAGAACCTTGGAATTCACCGATAACCTTAATATCATTTCGTCTATCGTATAAAATGATATTGTCTCTGTTTTCCTGCATTAGAAATTGGGTGTTTCGTTAATTTTATAATTTTGCACATTAATCTTATATATAATTACTTGCATTAATTATTTAAATTATATTAAGAATACGGCTTTTGCATCATGGATGTATCCAATGTTTCCAGTTGCGTTTCTGAATTATCAAAAAGCGAACTCTTGAATAGATCCGAAAAATTCATTTTTTCAACCGGTTTAAACGACGGTGCTTCACGACTCTGTAAGGCAAATATGAGATATGGTCTTGCTCAATTCCATCTAATTCAAGAGAAATATGGGTTTGAACCAAAAGCAACTTTTATATCTTCACCTGACGAGACAATTTCTCGTAATTTAATTAGATGGAGCTCGGGACTTGGATACGGGGGTAGAATAAACTGGGGTAATGGAAAAGACGAGATAATTTTTTTAAATACTAAACCAAATCAATGTGGAATTTTAGCAGGCGGATTGGAAGAAGCTCCCGATCCCTATGAGCTCATTAAAAGAATTGACGAAGTAAAGCAAATTGACCTGTATTACAAGGAGGTTAAGCTAGAATGGGATTACGGCATCAGTAATCATTTTATCAACTGTTTTGAAACTAACAGTCTTTCTGATATCGATTTACCACCATATATCTTTTTCGTACATGGATCTTCTCCAGAATTAAGAGACGATAGATATGGTATTGGTTTTTATTTTGACAAGTCAAAAACATTGAAAGAGATGGCAATCGAAGAAGAAACACCATTTGGAAAACAATATATCTTGATAGATCAGCAAGTAAAAGAATATTTGAATTATACCGACAAGGCACTTGATTTTTCAATGGTCAAGCGCGAAAAATTCGCACATCATGTTTTCGGGAAAGATTACATGTTTATATGCAATCAACCTCACCAATTTCTAAAAGATATTAATAACATGTATTTGGGAAGCAATTGCGTCGATATAAATTGCGATAAAATCTCAAGCAATATATATCCAATTGCGCTTAGGGCAGACATTTCTTGTTATCTATTTGAAGGAAAAAAAAACTTTTCACTCACGACACTTAAAAACAACAAATTCTTGGAAAGAGCTGAAAAGTTGGAACTATTGGATTTATTAGAAAACGCAGATATTTTACCTCATGGAGGAGGATATCGCTTTCCAGATATAAAAAAGGTTCAAAATGTCATTGAATATAAGGATCAGCGATATTTTTCCTGTTCTTTAGTAGAAGATTCGAAAAAATTGAAGATTATTAGAGACCCTTCTCAAATTCAATACGAATATCGAGGAAGGGATGTCATCCTTAAAACATTACAATTAGATCTGGGAGAAATTGTTGCTCGTCTTAATCCCATTTTTTCCTTGAAACTTTGATTGAATAACTATCATTTCGAAAAAGATAATTATTAAAATATCATTACTATTAAAGAATTATAAAAGAATTAGGAAATATTTAATTTTAGATCAATCTTATAGGATGTAAAATTAATTATTAACTTATTTTTGAACCCGGAGGAAGATCTGATTCTGGTGTCAAAAATTTAACACTTTTCCCATCGTCTGCTGCGAGTAGCATCCCTTGACTCGTAATACCGCGTAATTTTCGAGG
>JAEOUI010000018.1 GCA_016839425.1 Promethearchaeota archaeon | reverse complement strand
TTTAAAAAAAGAAATAAAAACCTTTTTAAATGCGAGAAAAGCGTTAGTATTATGCACGTGTTCAGATAATATACCAAGAGCAACTCCGATGGATTTTTATATGGAAAAAGATGGTGATATAAACAATTTTACGATATTTGTTGGATTATCACCAGGGAGGAAAGTGAAAAATATTGAAGAAAATCCCATTGTCAGCATTGGAATATACACGCCAATGGATACGGGAAAAATACAAGGCATGCAAATTACTGCTTCTGGAAGAAATAATTTGGTTTTTTTAAAAGAAGGAAATCTTGAATTTAATAGGGCTCAAGAAATCGTAAAAGGAAAGAGAAAACTTATATTAAAAATCGTGCCAGAAATAATTGAACTTCTGGATTACGACTTTGCAAATAAAGGATATGCAATATTTCAAAGATTGAAAATAATGAATTGAATGAACTATACCCCCTTATGTTTGTCAATTCGCTTTTGAATTGAGTATAATTCTTTGATCAAAGTTTTAAATGCTTGCTGGACACCATCTCCTGTTAGAGCGCTTGTCTTAAAATATCCTAAAAATTCCATATCTCTTGCGAGTTTGTTCAGGTTTTGATCTGATCGTGGATGTTCGTTTTTGATTTCTAACTCATTTTTGTCAACTAAATCGATTTTATTTCCGAATAATATTAAAGGAATTCGCCCACAATGGTCGTACACATCCTGAAGCCATTTTAATGTGTTTTTAAAGCTTAATTCGCCTAAATCAGTTTCTTCGTGAGAAAAAACAACGATAGCTGCGTTGCTTCCTTTAAAAAAATTCTCTCGAATTCGCGAGAAACCCGACTGTCCTGCGAGATCCCAAAAAATTAGGTTGACAGATAAGTCCTCTATAGTTTCCGTGTATTTTGTTATTTCGCTGCCTAAAGTGTTAATATATTCCTTATTAAAAGTGTCATGTACGAAGCGCTTGATCAAGGATGTCTTTCCTACGGCACCATCTCCAATGACTATTATTTTAAAAGAATAGCTTAAATCTGTCATTTTTTTGTTTTAAAAAATCATATCTTGTTAAATAAATGAATGAAATGGATCTTAAAACAGTTGTTTATCTTTATCATACAATTCAAACATAATTAAAAATTTTGAATAACATCATATTTTAAATAGAAACTACTAACACCTCTGAAAATGCTCAGCATTATTGCGTACGAGTTTTGATATTATTGCTACAAACGCTTTCGCCACTCCTTGACCCGTTAGAGCGCTTGTCTTATAATAACCGCTCATATTCAAATTTTCTGCTAATTTAATAATGTTTTGATCCGATTTTGGGTGGTCTTTATCGGTAGATAGCTTTTCAATATCTATTAAATCGATCTTATTTCCAAAAAGAATTATGGGTATGTTTCCACAATATTTTATGACATCTTGATACCATTTGAGACAATTCTTTAAGCTTCTTTCACCCATTTCGTTCTCCTCGTGAGAGAACACGATAATTGCTGCACTCGTGCCATTATAGAAGTTCTTGCGCAATTGTTCGAAAGTAGCTTGCCCGGCCAAGTCCCAAAATACTAATTTAGTCGATATGCCCTCAATCGTGGCTTGAAATTTACTTATTTGAGTGCCTAAGGTCATGATGTATTCCTGGTTAAATGTTCCTGTGGTGTATCGAAAAATGAGCGAGGTTTTTCCTACGGCACTATCTCCAATCACTACGATTTTAAAGTAAAATTCTCGTTCGTCCGTCATGAGACTTGTGTTACTATTCAATTTGATATGAAACTATAAGCTCACAAGTTATAAAATATTTTATATTTATTCATTAAGTTAATTATAATCTTTATTACACTGATTTTCTAGAACTATCGATATTAATTAATTTTGATATATTATTCATCTTATAATGCTTAATGAAGATCAGGTAAATTCGCTTTCCAAGAGTTCAAGCGATAAAGAAACCAAAAAAATTTTTAAGATTATCGCTTCAAAAGAACCTGATATGTATTTCCCAACCAAGGAACTTAAACAATTGGGATATATGAGGAAAACTTGTAGTTGCGGTACTAACTTTTGGACAACTCATAAAGATAGAGATGTTTGTGGAGATCCAGTCTGTTCGGGTGGATTTCAAGTAGTTATTAACAATCCTTCACCTATTAAATTGAGTTATGTAGATGTCTGGAAAAAAATCGTTGAAGTTCTTGAACCAAGGGGATATTTACCTATTAAGAGATATCCGTGTGTTGCAAGGTGGAATCCTACATCAGAATTCACTATTGCTTCTATCTCTGCGTTCCAACCTTATGTAGTTTCTGGGGAAGTCGATCCTCCTGCTAAAAAACTTTTAATACCTCAATTCTGCTTGCGATTTAACGATATTCCTAATGTAGGATTGACAGGATCACATGCATGTGGTTTTGTGATGATCGGTCAACATTCATTCGTTTCTCCAGACGAGTGGAATCAAGGTCAACTTTTTATGGACATGCACGATTTCATAACTGAAAAAGGAGTTGGACTCTCCAAAGAAGAGATTACCATTCACGAGGATTCCTGGGCGGGAGGTGGAACTTTTGGATGCAGCCTTGAATTCTTTAGTAGAGGTGTTGAACTGTTCAATCAAGTATATATGATGTTTGAGCAAACGCCAGAAGGGCCAAAGGAATTAAAGTTAAAGGTACTTGACATGGGGCTAGGTCAAGAGAGAGTTGCTTGGTTTTCACAAGGCACTCCAAACATGTACGAGGCCGTGTTTCCTCAAGTATTAAAAAAACTCAGAGAAAAAACAAGCATAAAATTGGACCTCGACTTGTACGATAAATTTTCTCAATATGCCGCATATTTAAATGTCGATGAAGTTGAGGATATGGACTCTGCTTGGAAGCGAGTGGCCTACGAACTAGATATGAAAGTCGATGATCTAAAAGAAAAAATTTTACCAATGACTGGTCTTTATTCAATTGCGGAACACGCCCGAAGCTTGCTATTTGCAATTAACGATGGAAAGCTACCTTCTAATGTAGGTGGAGGATATAATCTCAGGGTCATTTTTCGAAGGGCATTGAGCTTTATAGACCAATTTGAATGGCAAATAGACTTGGCCGATGTTTGCGAATGGCACGCCGAAGAATTAAAAGATTTATTCCCTGAAGTGTCGGAACACCTGGAGGAATTAAGAGAGATTTTAGATGTGGAAAAGGAAAAATTCCATGCAACCAAGGAGAAGGCCACAAAGATTCTCGAAAAAATAGTAAAGAAAGGAGATATTTCATTGGATACTTTAATAGAACTATACGACTCTAATGGTATCAGTCCTGAGATGGTTAGGTCAATAGCAAAAAAGCATGATAAAAAAGTAGTAATTCCCGATAACTTTTATTCTCTCGTTGTTGAACGGCACGAAAAAGTGGAGCAAGCTCACGCCACTGGAAAAGAAACAGGTCTGAATTTAGATGATGTTCCTGAAACGGAATCGTTATATTATGACGATTATACAAGAATCTCAAATCAAGCAAAAGTTCTGAAGATCGTCGATAAGATGGTTGTTTTAGATCAATCCGTTGCCTATGGTACTTCTGGAGGGCAACTTCACGATATTGGAATCATTAACGGTCAAGAATTTGTCGATGTAATCAAGCAAGGTAATCATATCATACATGTGCTTCAAGACGCTCCAAAATTCAAGGAAGGAGATACCGTAAAGGTAAAAGTAGATAAAGATTGGAGGTTTCAACTTTCACAGCACCATACGGCAACTCATATAGTAAACGCAGCCGCAACACAGGTATTAGGTAATCACATCAATCAAGCAGGTGCTAAAAAGACAGTAAAAAGCGCTCATTTGGACATTACTCATTACGAACAGATTTCAAAAGAGAATTTAAAAAGGATAGAAGAGAAAGCAAACGAGATAGTTAACGCTAAAATTAATTTAAAGCTTTCATTTATGCCACGTACTAGGGCTGAGCAAATGTACGGGATGGGGTTATATCAAGGAGGTGCCGTTCCTGGTAAGAATATAAGAATAGTTGAAATTCCAAGCATAGATGTTGAAGCGTGTGGTGGTACTCACTTGAATAACACTTCAGAAGCGGGATATATTAAAATCCTCAAATCTCAAAAAATTCAAGATGGTGTTGTTCGATTAGTTTTTACGGCAGGTAATGCAACGAGTAAAGTAGAAGATGAACAAGCAAGAATCTTGGAAGATTTACAAAAAATCTTGTCAGTGGATGCCAATAAGCTCGTAGGACGAATAAAAGAATTATTAGAAAAGCGCAATAACCTGAATAAGGCTTTAAAGAAGGGGAAAATAGATAAGAAAGATTTGAAGTTAAATTCAAAAACTATAACAGAAGAAAATGTGATAATTGAAATCGCCCAATTTCTCAATGTTAAGGATAATAAGATACTATCTAAAGTGAAAAAACTTTACAAAGAATGGAGTCAAGGTGTAAAAAAGGTTGAAACCGTTGAACACATGTTAACTGAAGAATATCTTTTAGATTTAATTGAAAAGGCTCGAGAATTAAAAAATTGTAAGTTAGTGATTCATTCTTTCGAAGATATCAATCAAAATGATATCAAAAATTTAAGTCAAAGAATTATGAAAAAAAGCAATAATATAGTAACAATTTTTCTCTATAGTTCTGAAAAAGGCATTGGAGTATTAGGTATGTCGGGCAAGGAAGTTGCAAATCTATTAAAATTTAATATGGGTTCTTTTATACATGATTTAATGACTCATTTCGGTGGAAAAGGTGGTGGAAGTCAGGACTATGGACAAGGAGTTATTAACAATACCAATGTGAAATTAGAAGATGTTATGAGACACATAAAAGAGTATTTTAAATGACTGAACTAAACATAGATTTATAACAACATTTGACAATAATATCTATATGTTTCATAATATACAATTTAATATGCTATAGATGCTATTTGTTGATATATCACCGTTAAGTCACATCTCTGGAATAACCGCAGTAATTGGCATTTCTTTTTCTTTCTTACTTACGGGCATAGTGTTAAAAAAAGCAATCAAGGATCGATCCAAAATGATGCTGTATTTCGCAATCGCTGCTGTTATAATGAGTGAACCGTGGTGGCCATATTGTTTTGGATATATTTACTGGCTTTTAACAAAAAATATTACATCATACGAGATCTACATGATTACTGCCAACCTACTTCTACCTTTCGCTGTTATGGCTTGGATTCAAATCTACGCTCAAATTATTACGCCTAAGAGAAAAAAGATTTTAATGATAATATCAATTATTTACTCCGTTATTTATTGGATTTATTTCTTTTCTGTTCTATTTTGGCTTCCAGGAGCCCCCGTTCACGAATTACTAGGCGTGATTGATTTACCATATCATCCATTCGATATTAGATATATGGGATATATTTTATTCTTTCATTTCTCCACTTTATTTTTAACTTTAGGAACTGGATTTGAATTTGCTCTTAATACAATGAAATTAAAGGGAAGGAGATACAAAATACAAGGTAGTTTTATGTTGTCTGGCTGGTTGTGCTATTGTGGAGCAACTATTATTGATTCTGCTTTTCAATTAAATGATGTTGCTCTAGTGCTTATACGGTTTATAATCACTTTTTCTGGGTTATTATTTTATATTGGATTCATCTTTCCATTATGGATTAGGAAATTATTCAATATTCAAGACGATCCCGCTGAAGAACAATTTTTATAGGTATTTAAAAGAACTTCAATAAATTATTTAACCATTCTATTCTTGATGAAATTCAATAATATCTTTCAATATAATTGCGTGATCTAAAATGGTTACAATCATACAGATTAGCGATCTTCATTACGGAAGCGAGTTTGAGGACTCTTACTTTGATAATGTCATAAATTACATTAAACAAAACGACCACGATGTTGTTGTGTTGACAGGTGATATCGTACATAAAGGTAGATATCGACAATATCAAAAATTTTCTGCCTATTTACAGAAAATCAAGCAGGTTTCAAAACGCCTTTTAGTCGTACCAGGAAACCATTGTGCTAAAAACAATGGTCTTATTTTTTTTGAAAAATTTATAGCTCCTCGTAGGTCTAAGATAATCATTGAAGAAAAAGATTCTATCATAGTAGGTGTTTGCAGCGCAAAAGATGATGTCTCTACTGGAGAAATAGGCGATGAACAATTAGACTGGCTTGGTCATCAATTTAGTGAAAACTTGGAAAATCGAGTTATTGCCATGCACCATCATGCCATTGCCGTTCCTTTTAGTGGCCGCAAGCAAACCACGCTTGTAGATGCAGGAGAGCTCATAGAGTTCACCCAACTCTTTGGAATTGATCTTGTCCTTATGGGACACAAACACATTCCTCATGCCTATGTTATTGGTCCTACCACCTTCCTATATTGCGGTACATCTACATCGAATAAGGTGCGAGCAGACGAGGAGCCCAGTTTCAATCACATTTGGTTGAATGAAGGAGATTTAGAAGTGCAAATGGTCAATTCAAGGACTCTCGAGCGTTCCCTCTTACTTGAAAGAAAAAATAATCGTACGAAATTTGTTAGACCTCGACGAACTCGGATTGAACATCTGATCAATTCAGAAGTTTGGGACGATTAATTTTCGATATTTTTTTAAATTAAATGATAATAAAGAAAAGAGATGAGATATGCCTAAACCAAAAACCCCCCTTTTAACTGTTGATGCCGTGATTTTAGTTGAAAACGGAAAAAAAATAGTTCTCATACGGCGCAAGAACCCTCCATATAAAGGGGAATTAGCACTTCCAGGGGGATTTGTTGATATCGGCGAAACTGTTGAAACGGCATGCTTGAGGGAAGCAAAAGAGGAAACAAGCCTTGATGTAAAGATAAAGAAGCTCATTGGAGTGTTTTCAGATCCCAAAAGAGATCCGAGGGGTCACACGGTTTCAATTGCTTATCTTTGTGATTTAAAAAGGAAGAATCAAAAACCTAAAGCACAAGACGACGCAGAAGGTTTAGAAACTCACTTGATTTCTCAACTACATGCGCTTGATCTAGCCTTCGATCACATGGAAATAATCAAAGCATCTGGAATATTAAAGAAGATTACCTAATTATCACAAAATTTCTTAAAACACTTGCAACAAGGAATTCCAATCTTTAATTGGTCGTATACGGAGAAAGGAAGCTCTTGAGATCTATTTATTAATTTTAATAGTAAATCTTTAATTTTCACGCTCTCAGCATCTTTACTGTAAAAAAATTTTGCTAAATAATTTTCGTGATTTTTAGCGTTGCATGTCGGGCAAACTGAAAAAACTCGATAGAAATCGATGAATTTAGGGTCCTCCAATGGCGATATGATTTCAAATTGCTTTATTTCGCTATTTTGATTTATTAATTGAATCAAGTGTCGAAAAATCCTTTCCTTTTCTTCTCTTCGATTCTCTTCGTGTGGTAAGACAAAGAAAGTATCGTTTAGGTTATTCTCCTCGATGAAATCATCGATATCCTCTCTATTAATATGTATATCACCGTTTTCTGGAAGTGTACCAATCAATATTAGAGGAATATTTTGTGTACTTTTTTTAAAAATGTCGATCCAAAAAGAAAGTTCGGTCATCGTTAGCGGATCTGATAAGTCGAAAAATAAAAATCCTGCTTTGGCACCCCTGCAAAATTGAGGGTACATGAATCTAAAAATTTTTTTTGCGTTTAAATCCCAAAAAATAAATTTATAAGAATCCCCTTCGTTTACCAAGCATTCGAGGGACTGGAAAGATACTCCTATTTCTTCTTCAATTAATGTGGTTCGATTTAAAAACTTGCTTTTCCCTGAATTGGAAACGCCTCCGATAACCACTTTAATTTTATATGATTTTGAAATAGAATCACCCTTGAGTTTAATAAATCAATACTTTTAATCCAACAATAATATGATAATTCAAATAAAAAAATTTTTGGTCTTATAAAAAACACATAAAGTTATTACAATTCTTTTATTTCATAAAGATTTCCATGAAAATCCCTTAAAAACAAATAATATATGTCGCTTTCCTCGCGTGGAACTTGAACTGTGCGAAATCCCATTTTTTTTGCCTTTTCAAGCAATTCGTTCCTATTTTTGACCATCAAGCAAATATGCGTGAAAATATCATGAGTTTTGGAATTATCTTTCGTTATGAATACTTCAAAATTTACATTATCTTTTTCGTATCTAATTACATCTTTAGGTTCTTGAATTTGAAAAAAATTTTCCATTAAATCCTTCGAAACCGTAAATGTTCTCGTCTTCTTGCAATCTAAGAGATCTACAAAAAACAAGTCGCTTTCTTTTTCTGAATTACTTGCAATTGCTACATGTTCTACTTTAAGTTCTTCCATTAGTCATCGTTTTATGATTTTAAAAGATCTATTATCCCTATTTAATTTAATACATCAAAGTGTAATAAAAGTTATTGTAAAGCCTATAGTATAAAATTTTCTTATTGAACGAGAAATGATGTTCTTTTTTTAAATGTGCTCATTATACATTTTATGAGCGATGAAAAAGATTTCGCAAAAATAATTCAATCAGAAGCTTACCATCACACGAAACTTTTTCCTAAACGGGATTATGTAATAATAAAGGGAGAGGGTGCCCTTCTTTTCGATCAAAACGGAAATCGCTACATAGATTGCGTTGCAGGACATGGCGTGATGAATATTGGGCATAGCCACCCTAAATACATTGAAGTTATTGAAAAGCAGTTGAAAAAGTTAGTAATGGTGCCTCCAGCATACCCCGTGGAAGAAAGGAGTAAATTATTAGAAAAATTAGCGGAGATAACTCCAAAATCGTTGGATCAAACATTTTTATCAAACAGTGGGACAGAATCTGTCGAGGCGGCTATTAAATTAGCGCTTGTTTCTGGTAGGGAGAAAAAGAACCCTGAGATCATAGCATTTAAAAGAGACTTCCATGGAAGGTCCTTAGGGGCGCTTGCTGCCACTTTCAATATGCGATATAGGAAACCGTTTATGTCTTGGTTAAGTCCACATGTAAAATTTGCCTCGTTCGGAAATATTGATGCTGTAAAAGATTTGATAAACGATAACACGGTTGCCGTCTTGACGGAATTAGTTCAAGGAGAGGGTGGCGTGTATCCTTCTGAAAACGATTTTCCAAAAGAATTACGAGAGTTATGTAACGAAAAAGGAATATTACTAATAGACGATGAGGTTCAGACGGGTTTTGGCAGGACTGGTAAGATGTTTGCTTACGAACATTACGGCATTATACCCGACATCGTATGTATGGCAAAAGGAATCGCTGGAGGTCTTCCAATGGGTGCAACCATTGCCTCAGAAGAGTTATGGAACAATATTAAAGTAGGTGAACACAACACGACCTTTGGGGGAAATCCTCTCGTCTGCGCTGCGGCGAACGCAACCATCGATATAATTTTAGAAGAAAATCTCGTGGAAAATTCTGCCAAAATGGGCTCAAAATTAATCGATAACTTTAATGAAATGGCACAAAATAATGATAATATTAAGCAAGTACGCGGTTCTGGGTTGATGATAGGAGTTGATTTTAAAAAACCCGTAAAAGACAGGATTCAGCAAGCAGTAGACCTTGGAGTATTATTTCTCAACGCGGGAATGACCGTTATTCGATTATTACCTCCTTTAATCATTAATGACAATCATGTTGAAAAAATAACTAATGTAATGAAAGAAATCGCAAGTTAAGATCGTGATTGATTTTAAATAATTTAAAAAATAAATTCTTTTATTATTATTTTATACAATGTATGTTTAAATTGTACAATGACTTCTGTTAGCGAAAGTGAATTTACGAAAAAACTTTACGAGATCGTCTATAAGCTCTCCAGCATTGGAAAGTCGCAAACTTATCGTTTCCGTACAAAATGGAATGATTACTTTAGCGCCTTGGGGAATCCTCATTTAGTTCGAAACATTCCAGTAGAAGAAGGTAAATTCCTAAACGACTTAGACTATAGGATTGAAATATTAAAAATTTTAGAACAAGCACTCGTTGATGGTTTCTACACAATAAAGACACTATTAAATGTATTATATGAAAATTATTTCAAAGATTCAGAACTATTTTTAAAAGATTTTTCCAAACAAGATCAACTCGTCCTAAAATACTTAGTAGCTAAAGAGATTTTGGGTAACTTAATCCAATATAACCGATTAGACAACGAAACCGTACCTTTGAAATACAATGTTATTGCGAGGAATTATTCCATGATGAAGTTGCGAGAAATTACAGATGAAGAAGTATTAAGTAATATGGAAAAATTAAATTTCAAGGATATTAATCTTGAGAAAGTAAGATTATTAATGGGAGAAGTCGAACAAGATGGGATAATTTCGATTGAATCAAAGAATAATACTGAAATTTATCGAATCAAAAACGAATTGAAGTTAAGCAAGCAAGGTAAAATAAATTACGCATATAATTTAGAACACTTAATTACCTGGCCAACGCAATTTTGGCGATCGATGTATAACATTCGAGAACTTAATGTGACTCCTAACAACAACTGTAAATATAGTGATTACCTTCAAAAAGTTCTTTCAAAATCGGCAACTCAAGGATTCACACCTACTCATTATGTGATTAAGCATTTGATTAAATACTACGAAAAAATAAAGGAAGAATCTTAGTCTATCATTTAATATCTTTAGTTTTTGAGATCGGCAAATCAAATTCGTTTAACAATGGTAATAAGTGTTGTTTATCTTGACTATTTGTCCCTTTCCAATCAATAATAAAACAAGTCACTTTTTCTGTTGTATTTCTTATCATTTGTTTAATCGTATCTTTAGTCAGTTCTTGGATAAAATATTTCGGACAAATAAACGACACAGCAGTTTTATTTTTTTCAGTTAGATTTTTGAATTGTGGAGCGTAATGAGTTCCACCAAATCCTATACCAATGTTCGAAGTTCCCTCGTGTTTAGAATAATTCAAGCAAGTTTCAATTATGGCTTGCCCTACTAATTTGCCTGCCTTCTCCACCTTCCATTCCTGTTCGCTGCTCCCTAATTCGATGAAAATTAAAGGTTTTTTAATGGTAGTAGGGCCATGGTGGGTAACTTCGATATCTAAATGATAATTTGAAAATTCTGAAAATTCTGGGATTTTAATTTGATTTTTCAAGGAATAATATCCAGATTTTAAAAGGATGGCACTCGTTCTTGATAATTCATGGGGATTACCGCCAAATTCTGCTTTATTGGACCAATTCCCTGTTGAATGCACTAAAAAGGATGGGCGAGCTGTTTCTGATCTATGACGACTTGCAAATATTAAAAAATCTGGATTGATTGTGTTTGGTTCGATTTTTAATTCGTTTAAAAAAATTAAAGGCAAGTCTGTTAATCCCAAATAAACTTGGTTGTGTTGGAAAAAAGAATCGTGTTTTGTCTCGGATGTTATTTCTTCGAGTCTGAAAAGTGTGTGTTCCTGCCAAACCAAATCCGTTTCTTGGAAATTATATATGGTTGATTCTATTAAATTTTTTCTAATATTCATAGAAGCAATGTCTTCCGTAGAAGTTACGATTAAAAAATTCATGGGATTTTTATTGAAGATTTTTTGTTATTATATAATTTTTTAAAAAGTGCTAAATATGTTTTTATTCGTTCGAAACTAATTTCTTTATGCGCTTCACGCCTTCCATGGCGTCTTCGCCAAAATCGTCGGCGCCCATTTCTTTAGCAAGCTCCATATTCAAAGCCGCTCCCCCTACTATCAATTTAACCTTATCTCTTAAGCCTGCTGCTTTTAATGCCTCATGGACCACAGCGACTTGCTCGACGGTGGTTGTTAAAAGCGTGCTTAATGCTACGATTTGAGCTCCACTTTCTTTAATTGTTTCTATTATTTTTTTTTCTTCGCAATCCATTCCCAAGTCGTAAATTTCAAATCCTGAACTAAGTAATAAAGAGCTCAGAATGTTTTTTCCGATGTCGTGGTTATCTCCTTTAACTGTTGCCACGATGACTTTCTTTTTATTACTAGAATCTCCAGAAGATTTGAGGACTGGTTGCAAGATCTTGAATGCTTCCTTCATGGTTTCTCCAGCAAGAACTAGTTCGTTTAAATAATATTCCTTTTCTTCGTATAATTTTCCTACCTCGTCCATGCCTTTGGTTAAGGCATCAAGAACTTCGTAAGGGTCTTTTCCGTCCTTTTCTATAGCTTCCAAAACGGCATTCTCGATTTCATCCACTTCTAAATCTATTACGAGTTCTGTAATTTTCTCTAAATCCATTTATCCTCTCTCCTTTTTCTCTGCATATGCATTTGGTAAGAAAATGATCTAGTTTTTATTAAGTAAGTTATTAAACTCTTGTTATTTGTGAAATTTTATAATAGGGGAAAAAAAGATAAGAGATTCGAGAAAAGCTAAACCTCGAAACTTGTCCGAGATCTAAGGATTAACTTTAGTTACCATCTAAATTAATAGGAAATTTGCGCCTAACGGCGATTAGGGGATATTATGTTTTTTCTCGAATTCCCTCTATTGAAGAATT
>JAEOUI010000198.1 GCA_016839425.1 Promethearchaeota archaeon | reverse complement strand
TTTTTTTTTTTCACTATTTTCTGAGCTTCTCTTTTAAGAAGATTTTTACATTCAAGGTAACACGATCGTCCAAGCGAACCGTGTCTTTTTTTTTTTAATAATAATAAGATGTTAGAAATACAGAATGAGAAAGGTTAAATTTCTTAATTTTAATTCTATTTCTTACATTTTGATTCTCCAATAAAGGTACTTTTATAACAATCTTGTAATCGTTCAAGAATACATTATCATGGATCTGATCGTTATTTTTATCTAAATCTAAATAATTTTTGCCATTTTTTAAACACATTATAACCGAGGGAAATCTGAAAAAGCTCGTGGAAGGGTACTCCTCGATAATATTAAATATTTTATGATTTTGGTGCGATATAGCTCGAGTGGATTGCAGATAACGAGTTATTATTAAATACCATAACCGATTAAATCCAAAAATTTTTATAGGCATTACTTAAGTTTAATTTTAAATTGCGATATAAAAAGAATGGTGATAAGGAATTTATAAAGAAGAAATAAAAAAGCTTGAAAAAGAAAGAGAATCGCTTGTAAAAAAATGCGATACATTAGATATATGCAAGAAGATAGAGTGTAAAAACTGCGAGGCGTTCCAGAGAATTGAAGATCTCGAGGATGAAATAGAAGAGCTTGAAATAAAAGAAGAATATCATCAAAAAGGATTGAAATTTATCAAATCAACGATAAAAGAGAAAAACAGCATTCCAGACATGGTATTATCTCCTTCTGGATGGGAAGGGTTGATTCAATTAGATGTCTGGAAATTTTATCCTTCGACTCCTGAAGACCCGTTTAAAACGGGAAGAGCTACATTAAAGATTTACGCAGAAGAAATAAAGCAAGAGCATGTTAATGCTTATAATTATATAATTGAAAATTCAGAAATTATTAAAAAAAGCATATTAGATTTCCTATTAGTTGAATATAGAGTACAACAAAAACATTATGAAGATTTGCCTGATATTAATACTATTAATCAATTAGAAAAGCTAATTCAATTGAGAAATATTTACATCCACAATACATTTGAAGATAATATGGCACATGTGGGTTATGAATTCGACTGTGAATGGGAAATTGAGCATGGTTTGGGATTTAAGATGTTCAAAGATAGGGTACTAGATTGTGGTCATGCAGATAGTGCTTTCTAAATCTTGTACGGCAATAACATGCGAGAAGAAAGTTAAAGGATAAACATGTTGATTCTGCATTTTTAAGGATATTTGGGTAATAAAACCACGAAGTTGCTCCCTTTCGTGTGATCTCCGGAGATCCTGTTTTCAACCCATATTTTTCCCCCGTAACTCTTGACTATCTTGTTCACGAGAGACAATCCAATGCCCATCCCTCGAATATTCATGTCTTTTTTAAATCCCTTTTTGAAGATCAATTTCTTGTTCTCGTCAGGTATGCCAATTCCGTTGTCGATGAATTCGATTTTAAGCCATTCTCCGTTTTTTTCTTTCGCTTCTGAAACCTTGATGGTAATTTCGATTGTGTCGCTGAAATTATACTTCACGGCGTTAATGAGGATGTTTTCAAAAATTTCAATGAGTAGTTCGTTGGAGTGGGTGCGCAACTCCTGGTTAAGAGCTTCTAATTGTATTTCCACCTTTTTATCCCGAAAACTATCGCCCAAGAAGGAGATTGCCTTCCTTAACTCGCTTAGGACCTCGACAGGCGCCAGGGAGAGGGATGCTTCATCGACTCTAGATAGCTTCTGAACGTTGCGAATGAGTCTTGCGCCCTTATCAACGGAACTCTGAATGATTTGAAACCACTCGTCAAAGTCCTTCACATCTTGAGATTTACTGCTCAATATCGTACACAGCTCCAATGAGGATTGGATGCTATGAAGGATGTTATTCATGTCGTGAGCAATGATGTCCTTGTAGACGCTGGCTTGATCGTAGGCCTGGTGATATTTTTTTTCCGATTCCATTAAATTTTGTTCGGCAATTTTTCGATCGTTGATGTCTCGTGCGATTGACAGTATCTTCTTTTCTCCCTTACCATCGTAAAATAATTTCCCAGCAAATTCAAGCCATTTGAAGTTACCTGCCTTGTCCCTGAACCGGGCTTGATAAGAGCCGTAACCTTTTTTAAGGTTTCTATAGGTTGAGCGAACCGCGTGCTTGGCGTCATCGGGATGGAAAAATTGAATGTGAGGCTTACCAATCAAGTCTTCCTTTTTGTACCCTAACAAGCGCTTGTGCACCTTTTCGTTGACATACACGAACTCGAATTTATCGTCCAGAACCCTTATCAAATCGTTAGCGTTTTCGGAAATCAGTCGATATTTCTCTTCCGAATCTTTTAACTTTTGTTCTATCATCTTTTTCTCGGATATGTCCCTTGAAATGAGAATTAATCTCGCCTTGTTGTTTTTATCGTAGATCCTTTTTCCACTTACTTCTAACCACGCATAAGAGCCGTTCTTGCATCGCATTCTGAATTCTCCGTGTCCAATGCCAATCTTAAAGGTTATTCTAAAGAGTTTAACGGCTTTTTTAAAGTCGTCTGGATGTATGAATTCCATGGGCGACCTTTCAATAATTTCTTCCTTGGAAAAACCCGAGATCTTTGATTGCACGTCGTTTACATATTCAAGCTTGAAGTTTTCGTCAAACACCGATATGATGTCGTTCGCATTATCGGAAATGAGGCGATATTTCTCCTCGGATTCCTTTAACTTCGTTTCAATTCTCTTTCGCTCGGAAATATCGCGTATCACGCCATAAAAGCGACCATTATCCCTGAACGCACCCTTAGCAGACACGTGAATGTAACGACCGTCCTTGTGCAAGGTCCTGTATTCGACGTTGATCTTTTGTCCCGTCTTGTAGGCATTTTCCGTGGCGGAAACGAGGTTGGGAAGGTCGTCGGGGTGAACGAACTTGAGCGTGCGCAGGCCAATCCTTTCGGAGGGCGCAAACCCGAGGAGATCGTGAATTTGTGGACTTGCATAGAGGAGCGTTCCGTCTGCTTCTACTACCATGATCAAGTCCGAAATGTGTTCTATTACATAACGATATTTTTCTTCGACTTTAACTCGCTCGCTGATGTCGCGACATATTCCAAGGATGGCCTCTTGGCCGTTCCATTTACCAAACGATATCTTTATTTCGACGGATATTATTTCGCTGTCCCGAGTCGCGAGAGGAATGTGATACGAGTCGGTTTTTCCTTCGATCATTTCTTTGACCATGCCAGCAGCCTCGTCGCGCCGATCGGGAGGGAGCATGTCGAGAATGTGCAAGCTCTCAATTTCTTCATCAGTGTAATTCAAGCGCTCGAGCACCGCATTATTAACTTTCAAGACCCTCCCGTCCATGTCCAAGATGAAAACCATATCGTCTATCGAATCGAAAAGCGTTTCTAAATTCTTTAACTTGTCTATCGTTTACATCTCACCCTTATATAAATTTCATTAACAAGACATCTCATCATGAGGTTAATCGTGTTTGTGCTTTAATTGGAGTTTAAATACCACGCGATCGTTTACATTTATGTAATAATATTACGCATTTTTATTCTTATTCATATCATTAATGATTGATAAATTTGCGAGTACCCTCGTGTTTACCGGGATTTCATACTTTTTTGATGTTAATACAAAAAATCCTT
>JAEOUI010000543.1 GCA_016839425.1 Promethearchaeota archaeon | reverse complement strand
TGTTAAAATCATCTGCAATTAATTTCGCGTCTCTTGCTAAAACATTATATCTGCAATTATTAAACATTATAGGAGAAGGAATCCTAATGTGGATTTCTTTTGCGCCAGCCTCTTTTAATTTTTCAATAACATTAACCATAGTCAAACCAGAAAGTATCGCTTCATCTACAAGAATTATTTTCTTTCCATTGACTATTTCCGGTATTACTATTAATTTTTTTCTAATTTCCCTATATCTCTTTTTAATTTCTGGCTCATAGAGAGTTTTCTTTCTTTCATAATCCCTAATTATGGCATGATACATTGGAACACCAATGCCGTCTGCATATCCTTGAGCTGGGTATATCCCGCTTTCAGGAATAGGAACAACTATATCCATCCCGGAAAATTTTGCAGACTCTTCTTTAGCTAATGCTTTGCCCAAATTAACTCTAAAAACAGTTGCGCTTCTTCCCTTGATTAATTTATATGGTCTGAAACTATAAACAAGATCAAATGTGCATCCCATTTGTTTCCTCAACTGATTTACCCCTTTTTTGAGAGGAATTGGCGTAAAACGAAGTCGTTTTATTTTTTCCGTTGAAAGAGACAGATCCATGGGAAACTTTGCAGATTTTTTCTTTTTTATGGGTTTTATCTTATTTTTCTTGAGATTAAATGTTTCTGCGATTATTTTTGCCCATTCAAATTTAGTACATGGCTTAGAAATGCTAACATTATAAGTCCCTCTGAATCCTACATCAATTAAACTTCGCGTTAACTCAACTAAATCATCAGTAATTACTGGATAATACTTTAAGGAGTTATCTATTTTTAGTTCTTTTCCGTTTTTTATTTCTTTAATAACGGTTTTGGTAAAATCTTCTCCGTCTTCAAAAAGACCGTATAATTCGGTGGTTCTTAGAATAATATAATCATTAAGGTTTTTTGTTATATAATTTTCCGCCTCTAATTTGGTTTGACCGTAGTAACTTATCGGATTTGGAGCATTTTTTTCTGAAAGACCTCCTTCTGAAAAGATATGAGAAGTTGAAATAAAAACAAGAGAGCTTTTATTTCTATTACAAGCATCAACAATATACTCTGTTCCTTTTACATTAACTTCATAAGCCTCCTTTCGGTTCTTTTCGCATCTTTCATAACCTGTTATCCCAGCTGTATGAATAACTATGTCAGGTCTTATTTCAGAAATTAATGAATCTATAGATTTCTTGTCTGTAAGCGACAAATATTGAAAATCTTCTTTCGGGTTTGAGAAATAAGTGCCCACAATGTCATTGTATTTGCCAAGAATATGATAGAATCTGCTTCCCAATAATCCTGTGGCTCCAGTAATTAGAATTTTCATTTTAGTTTTGATTAGTTAAATTTAATTAAAGGATTAATTTCATAACCTTTTAACTTTTCCTTGCCATTTAAAGATAGTTGCTCTATCAAAAAAGAAAATCCTATTATTTTTCCTCCCAATTCCTCAACTAATTCAGCGCATGCTTTCGCTGTCCCGCCAGTTGCCAAGAAGTCGTCCACAATTAAAACTTTTTGATTAGGTATAATTGCATCACAATGCATTTCTAATATGTCAATATTATATTCTAAATTATACGGTTTTTGAATCTTTTTATAAGGGAGTTTCCCTTTCTTGCGGGCAATTACCAGACCTGTTCCTAATTTATAAGCCAAGGGCGAGGCCAAAAGAAAACCCCTTGCCTCAATTCCAACAATGACATCTATCTGTTTGTTTAAATATGGTTTGGAAAGCTCATTGATAGCTAACGCAAAAGAATTACTGTCTTGAAAAAGAGGCGTTATATCTTTAAAACATATACCTGTTTTGGGAAAATCTAATATTTCTCTGATTTTTAATTTTAAATCATCCATAATATTTTTAAGTTAATTTTAATTCGTTTTTAATATAGTCGCAGATAATCTCATGGATTGATACGACTTTAAGATTTGGCAATAAAAGATCCTGAGGAATTGAATTAGTGACACAAACCCCAACAGCTTTTCTAAATATTTTTTTATTAATTTGTGAAAATACCCCATGTGTAGCTGCTACGTATATTTTTGTATTCCTCGGCATTACTTCCATTGATTTTAAGATCGTATTACCGGTATCAATTTCATCGTCATATATTAATACAGAATGATATTTTTTAAATGATGCGTAATCTTTCTGAAGTAAATTAATTTTATACCCTTCTCTTTTTTTCTTCATATAATTTAATTCTGCATTAAGAGATTTTGCTAATAAAGCACATCTATTCATTGACCCTTTGTCTGGAGAAAGAACCAGATCTATTTTTTTATTTACAAAGTATTTGGAGAAAAAATCCGAAGTTTTTATGTTGTGAACAATAGACGGAAGAAATTTAGCAGAATGAAGATCAACTG
>JAEOUI010000197.1 GCA_016839425.1 Promethearchaeota archaeon | reverse complement strand
CTGTCAATAAAAATAATATAAATTATTATTAACAAAAACATGAACTTGATTTAATAACTTTTTAATTTTTTTTCGAGATTTTAAAGTTATTAAATTTAATTTAAGAAAATTCCAGCTGTTTATATTGAATTTTGATATTTAATTATTATTAACAGAAGGATTTAAACACAATTTCGAGATCAATATTTTTTTCAATATAATGAATTAAGTGAAGTTTTATTGTTTTAATAGATTGTTTTGAATAATTTAAATTTTGAGTATCTTGAAGAACAATTGTCTGTATTAAATATTGAATGTCATTCAAGATTTTTATTACATTAAATATCATTTCTCTCTCTTTTTGGTTTAAATTCTTTTCAATTATTGATAATAAATAATTTTTCTTTTTTGAGATAAATGCCTCTAGGTCGTTAAATAAATTTATATCTTCTAAATTGTTAAAGGAATAATGATCGTCGTTTTCTATTAGCATTTTGCTCATATATTTTAAAAAAAAAGAATCAAATAAAATGATAAGAGAGTATTAATTTTCAAATTTATTTTTTTAAAGGTCTAAGAAAAATTCTTACAACATTTTTAAGGATTTGATTTTTCTTAATACATACTAAAAAAATACTAAATACTAAAAATAAAACAATAACCATTGAAAGAAACAAACAAAGAGGTAACAAATATGCCAAAAAAGGAAGAAAACTCTGTATTTGTCGGTCGACGACCCACTATGAATTATGTGATGGCTGCAATGATGATCTTGAATAAAGGTGAAGATTGTACCGTCAAGGCTCGCGGGAGAGCTATTTCACACGCGGTCGATGTATGCGAGATTCTAAAGAACCGGTTCATAAAAAATGTTGAATATAAAGACATTATCATTTCTACTGAAGCAATCTCTGGCGAAAATGGGCAAAATAGCAATGTTAGTTCTATTGAAATTGTTCTAAGTCCACCAAAGTAGAGCTTTCCAACATTTTTAGTATTTTAATCCAAGAGAGATGCAATTTTTTTAGCACCTCCACACTTATTTTTTATTAATTAAAGAAAATAAATATAATAAGGATTAATAGAGTTTAAAAATAAATAGTCTTAGGAGTTTGTTTAGTGCACTTATCCTTTGTGAGATCCATTGTTATAGTCCAGATATCCTCGTCCCAGCGTTTATCTCCAGGTTCTAAATTAATTGCTTCTCGAATTGACTTAATCGTACTGGAATAACTGATCTTCTTGTTGGAATCAGTTTTTTCTTGAAGAAATTTTTCGACTTCGAGTTTGATGAGTTCAGGTCCAATTTCAATAGATTTTATCGGTGTAAAATTAATACATTCATCTTGTGATTTTGAAGGCAATGCTTTCAAGTTCATCATCCTTTCCTTGAGCTTTATGGGCGATAAATCGATTTTGTTAAGAATAAATTCAATTTCTTCCATTTGGTAAGTTCTACCCGTCAATTTTTTAAAGTATACCATAAACGATAAGTATGCTAATTCCTCATCTGTTAAAGGATCTATCCTTCCAATCGTTATTTTTGCACCTTGAGGTGCTTCAAAAGTTATGTTTAGATTCAAGGGAGTATTGGTAATCCAATTAATATAATCAACTGAATCGTCTTGTAATATCTGGTATGTCTTTTTGATATCGTCCTTTGAAATAAGCTTTGAATTATTGGAAATTTTTACTTCAATTCCAAGTGTTCGAGCTAAATCAGGACTGTCATTTCCAAAAAATTCGATGACAACATTTGGTCCTTTCCTATTGGCAACTTTTTTGTATTTCACATCTGAGATAAAATCATAGTCAGAATTATCCCGTAAAATATCAAAACACATGCATAACGCCTTTTCAACTTGCTCAGTTCTTAAAACATCTTTAATTTTCGAATCAAGTAATTTCGTTGTGAGTTCTTTCTTTTCTATGAATGATCACAATACATCATCGCGCTGACGAAATATCCTGAAAGCTTTTTCGAAACTATCTATATATTCTACCTTCTTATCTTTTTTATATTGTTCAACTAATAAATATAATTGTTTAAGCGTTTTGCGCAAGTCCTGACCGTGATTTTCGTATACATATTTGATACTATTTATCCCAAATGGAAATAGGGAGTTCCGTGGAGAAGGTTTCTCGTCGAATTGATTCCAAAATTTAGCTAAATATCGATTGACGATATCTATGATGTCGTTTGGATTCATTTTAGTGAGTGCTATTTTTTTTGACCAATTATCAAGTTGAAGTCTCTGGTCTTCCTGTAAAACCTCGTCAAAAGCAACATAAGCGTCTAGAGTACCCGAAAGTACTAAGGTCATGTGTTTTTTTTGTCTGAGGTTTAGAAGGAGAGAAAATAAGTTTAAGAAGACTTCTTCTTTTTGTTGAGAAACTCCCGCCTCGAGGTGGTCAAAGATGACGATAATTGTCGTTTTATCTTCAAAAGACCATCTCAGTAATTCAACTATTTCGTCTATATATTGAGAAGCATCGTTATCAGTATTTATATTTATTCCACCGAAGGATCCAGAACCTCCAAAAGCATTTGAGGCTTCTAATACATCTGGATTCTGTATGTGTGCTTTCCAGAATACTAAAAGATAATTTAAGTTTATTGGAACGCTTTTTTTCAATGTAATTATGTTGTTAGTGAGTAATTCAAAAAGTTTTTCGTTAAATTTTATATCTTGGGTTTTTTTCTCGATATAGTTTGGATCTTTCAAGATATTGTTAATTTCTTCTTCGGAAAACTCGTTTGTCAATTGTTTTGAAAGCGCTTTCTCTTCTGAGAAGGTCTTGATAAATGTTTTAATTGAATTTAAAATTAATTTGTCGATGAAATCCGTCTTTTCTATTTTTGAAGTAATTTGTCTGTATAGAGAGCGCATGTTAAAATCATCAGGTTGTCCGCTTGTTTCCATATAAATTATGGGCGTTGGATAAACTTCGTTTAATTTTTGGGCACACCAACAAATTAAAGTTGATTTTCCAATACCTTGTTTTCCCATAATTCTAATGAGTTTTGGTTGAAGAGCGTTAATGCTATCATTTATTTCGTTAGAGATTTGGTATATATAATCGTCACGACCGTGACAAAAGTTTGGTGGATTATTGTAATAATTGGTTGCAAATGGTGGTTTTGGAAATGGATTTGGATTATTCGAGTCCAATAAGATGCTCGTGCATTTCTTTAACCAATCTTTTTTCTCTTCAGTTACTTTTAGTTCATCTAATGTCATTCTTTCTCACATTGAATATTATTTAAATTTAAACCATACAAATTCTTTTCCATCTTGAATTAAAGGAGTTCCTCCTACATTTTTACCGGTTTGAAGGTCAACTTTATACTCCATAAATAACTCGTAAAGGTGTGAATGTATTTTTTCAGTAGGAAGCGGTAAGTATTCCTTAATTTTTTCAGTTAGAGCTGATACCGATACGAAATCACCAAATCTTTTTTCCATTGATTTATATACAACTTTGAGTATTCTAAAAAAGTGGTCTTCAGAAACTTTAGATTGTTTCTTTTTCTTTTTAACCACTTCACCGCTTTCTAACTTTTCGAGACGCTTTTCAAAACTGGCAAATCTCTTAAAAATCTTTTGAATGTTTAATTGTATTTCTGAAAGGACGGAGGACATTGAATATAATTTTGCATCATGTTTCTCCATTTCTTTATTAAGTTGGTCGGTTTTCCATCGAATGAACGGGATCGAAAGACTGTGATACTGCTTATTCGTTTCTTGCATAAATTGTTTTATATCGTCATCTTCTACAGTCATATGTTACTAACATCCAATTTGATTTTTTTATCTCCTTATTTTAAATATATCTAACTTCTATTTAACTATTTTGGTTGACTGGTTTATGATTTTTTCGGAAATCCAATAAGGGTTAATATCTCTTATAGAATTACCTCCGACAAAAATAGCAACGCTTCATGTACTACGAGAATACTATGTATATTAATATAGAAGAAATATATATTCGAGTAATAAAGAATCAATAATATCCAGATAATACTACTAAAAATAAGTTGAAAAATATCAAATCATTTATTTAATGGTTGCATGAACTTTTTATAAAGTTGAGGGAGCATTTTTTCGTATCGATTATCCTTGAGATTTTCAAGTATCTCTAATGCGATTTCTTCTAGTTTTTCTTCGAAATCTTCTACATTTTCCAAGAGATTTAAAGCTAATATAACAAAATATCCCGTATCTTTTCCGGAATAATAGGTAATTATATTCGTTTCTTTTACTGTCAAGCTCGTCATTCCTGATTCGTTAGAAAAACCATGCAAATTAAGCAAATGGAGAAATGTTTGGTTAGATATGAATAAGTCCTTATCTTGCGGATATTGGGCAAGTGTCTCCAAGCCAATCCGTTCGTTCCACTTCTTTACGATTATTCCTAATGGCATGTTGTTCTAAAAGCTTCTCTCTTAAGAATAGTTTATTGATTCATACTTGATGTATTATAATGGTTAAACAAATTAAAATATATTTTGATTGGTCAAATGTTTTTTATTTTTGTAGTTGATGATATTGTAAGAAAGCTTTTATAAAAGAGCTTCTTTCGAATTACTAATGATTAGTATTAAACGAGAATTGGAATAAATGACAGATTTAAAATTAGATGTTATATATTTCGAAAACCAAGGTCCCGATAACACCGAAAAAACCTTAAATGTCGCCAAAAAGAATGCGAAACTTTTAGGAATTAAAGATATTGTCCTTGCAAGTACTACGGGAACGGTTGCTGAGATGGCAAAAATATTTTTTGATCCTTCTATTTTTAACATTATTATAATAACTCACGCTTATTATTTTACTGGATCTTTATTGCGGCAAGAATTTCCAGAAGAAAAAATGGTAGAATTGAAAAAATATGGATTTCAAGTTCATGCAAGCACCCATGCTATGAGTGGTATAGAAAGGGGAATAAGGCTTAATAAGGAAGCGTGGCAATTCGTTGATCTATACGCTAAAATGTTGGGTGTTCAATTTAGTCAAGGAGTAAAAGTATGTATTGAGATCGCAGCAATGACTTGCGATGCAGGCTTAATCCCCGACTTGAATAGGGATATCATTTGCATTGGTGGAACGGGAAGAGGTGCAGATACAGCCTGTTTGATAAAACCGGCTCCAACAAGTATGTTTAAAGAACTCCGCCTAAAAGCAATACTTGCCAAACCCTTATAAATTTATGACATTCTGGTAGATTAAAATAATGAAAAATTTTATCGAAGAGATTGAGGATATAAAAAGTTCTTTTAGAAATATCATTCACGACACTCCCTTAAATAAAAGCAATACTTTTTCCAGAATGTGTTCTAATGACCTATATTTAAAACTGGAGAACATTCAGAAAACAGGTTCCTTTAAAATAAGGGGTGCTTATAACAAGATATTAAAACTTACCGAATCAGAACGAAAAAAAGGGGTTATAACAGCCTCTGCTGGAAACCATGGTCAAGCAGTTGCGTATGCTGCAAAGCTCTTTAATATAAAATCGACTATAATCGTACCAGAGGGTGCCCCAATTGTGAAGATTGAAGCCATTAAAAGTTATAATCCTAATGGAATAGTATTAGAACGAGGAACATCTTATGATGAAGCATATCAAGAGGCTCTTAAAATACAGGAATCAAATGGAATGACCTTTGTTCATGCATATAATGATTTGGATGTAATTAAAGGACAAGCCACGATTGGGGTGGAGTTATTGAAGGAATTGCCTGATGTGGATTATATTTTCTGCCCGATTGGAGGCGGTGGCCTAATTGCGGGTGTAAGTTCTTATTGCAAAGCTAAAAATCCTAATATTAAAATAGTAGGTGTTCAATCGGAGAATGCCCGTTCGATGAAAGATTCTTATTATGCTAAGAAATATATAAAAACATTGACTAAAGAAACAATTTGCGATGGCATTGCTGTAAAGGAGCCAGGATCAATAACATTTGAATTAATTCAGAAAAATATTGATGATATAGTACTCGTGTCGGATGAAGAAGTCGCAAACGCGATTTTGCTCCTTATGGAGCGATCTAAATTATTCGTAGAAGGTGCTGGTGCTGCTGCCCTTGCCGCCGTGCTAAATAATAAGATACAAATAAAAAATAAAAAAATAATTGTAATTATTTCTGGTGGGAATCTCACTCCTAATTTGATAAGTAGGATTATTAATAAAGGTCTTATCAAGGATGGTCGTTTACTTAAATTCCGGATGAAGATCCCTGATATCCCTGGAGCTTTATTAAGCGTTTTAGAAATAATTGCTGAACAGAAAGGAAATGTTGTCTCAATAATTCACGATCGAGAAAGACTAGAGCTAGAGTATCAGAAAAGCGAAGTTATCATTGAACTCGAAACGAGAAATTTTTATCATATAGAAGAAATTGTTTCTAAATTAGAAGAAAGATATCAAATAGAGATTTTAAAATTTTAAAAATGATCCTTATAAAATTATTAATATTTAGGAATTGTTAACTTTATTACTTGTTCATAGATGCATTTATTTGTTTTAATACAAAATAATCTTTATCCGTAGTATTTACCGTAATTCCGCTAATGAAGACGATGTTTCCCGAGAATGATTCTTTTTTCTTGAATTCATTAATCATTTGCAATAGTTTAGTTTCAATAAGGTCGTGGTTAATTTTAAATAATTCGAGAACCTGTTGATTCACATCGTTTAATTCAAGAAGTGCGTTGAGTCTTTCTGAAAAATTCGCTATTAATTGCTTGTAAAGTACTTTCTTGGATGGATCCAAACTCGTATCCTCGACTCCAGGTTTTAAAATCCGTGAATCTTTTGCGGTCTTTAATGTGCTTAGAAATCCCATCATCGCTCCGCAGGAGGCAGTTGGTTTTTGTTGTCCTGGTCTTATAAAACTTCCATAAATGATTGTTTCTTTTTTAATCATTCCAAAATGCGGACTAGCAAAAATGATTAAATTTCCACTTCTATTTTTCATACCGTCTAGAGTAAGAATATCTGGTGGATGATGACTTGCGGCGATTATTCCTGAAATACCTCCAACAGGATAAGCTCCTAACCCCCCTAAATGAAATTCCTTATTAAATATTCTCGAAAGAGCTTTCTCCACCGTTTCACGCTCGGATAGCCTGTTACAATCGTCGGAACAAACACTAAAGACCAATCTTGAATTAGTTCGATCAAATCCATTCTCAACGAGATTCTCATTTAACTTTTTAGCAAGCTCGTTAACTGTTAAAACATTTCCCCATTCCAAAAAATCTTTCTCAAGTATTTTCCTATATTCTTCCATTGATGACATTTTAATTTTTAAACATTTGATAATATAAGTAATCTATAATTTGTATAAATCTATTCTGGCTAAACTATTAATTTAAATAAAATTTTATAAAAATTAAAATAAGAGAGATTTGGAGTTAAAGTATGATTTTAATATCATCTTCGCTTAGAATAGGAATACTCGCATCAGGCCATTTAATAGTCCCATTATTAAACTCCGCTGTAAGAATCTTGTTAGGATCGGATGTCTCTTGTACATTAGGGATCTTTCCGTTTCCTCCATATCCTATTGGTACAAAAAAGGTAAAATCCAAAGGTTTTTGCTCTCCATTTCGTACTGCCTCTAAGTATTTATCTACAGCATCTGGTCGTGGAAAACCCCTTATCCTCCCAATATATTTTTGGTCATTTTGTGTATAATCGGCGTTACAAAATACTGCACCATATAAGCTCATTGGTCCGATCTTTGGGGGAAATTTGTATCCATATAGTTGTTGATGGATGTATATATTTTGGGCAAACGAGAAACTTGGCCATTTCCCTTTCCCCCATTTTAAACCTTTGATGAATGGATCGTCTTTTTCCTCTTTATTTTGCGACATATTTAGTCCGACAAGGGCTATTGAACCCCAATGATTTTCTCTTTGGATGTGATGCCCTTTTGGATTCCATTTTGGATTAGTATTTTGAAGTCTAGTATTTAAAGTTGCAAAAAGCGTTCTATATGTTTCTGATTCGTCTTTCATTCCTTGTGCGCTCATGTAATGGCCTGTAATGTACATGGTAGTTCCAAGTAATCCCTTTTTACCAAATTCCTCGTAAGATATTATACCATCTCGGTCTTCATCAAATGTCTCGAGAAAATCATTTTTTAGGGATTTTCCTTCTAAAGCTTCGATGGCTTCGAGGTAATTAAAAAAAGTTTTCTGCAAATCCCAAGGAACTTTATAAATATCTAAATATAAGGTTTTAGTCACAATTTCATTAAACTTTCCGTCCATTACAAATCCGAGACGCCCTTTAATTGAAGCCATAGGACTATCAGTTAATCCATCATATCCTATTATATGATATTTTCTCGAACCAAGACCTACTTGTTCTGCTCGGAGGAGAAATATATCTCTTTGTATAGGACAATCATATCCTATTTCCGTGATGATCTGAGTGCCATTGAATTTTGGAATAGGTACTGATTGGGGAAATAAGCCATCAATACCGTCTTTTATTCCAGCTTCTTGTGCTTCTTTTAAACCCACATTACTAAAAAGATATCGCGCACAACAAAGATCCAAGGCAACTGGGTTTAAACTGGAAAAAACGAGGCCTTCGGATACTGAATGACCGTATCCAATACCTTGATGATCAAAATTAACAGCCTCGATGCTATCGACAATGTGCATCATAAAAATTCCCTGATTTGCGACTGCTTTTATCATGTCAAGAACCGTCCCTGTTAAACCCCCTGTTTTTTTCACGATATAATTGCCGTTTTCGTCCTTTCTTGGAACAAAAGTAACAGGATCGTGTTCTGGTACCCAGATTTGATGAGGGATCGGGGATCTCAAACCGGGAATTTTAATATCTGGTTTTGCGTATTTCCAATCGGAATTGTTTGCATTATGCACTTGCATTGAATAAAGACCAATTCCAAGATTTTTTAAAGCATTAGTAATTAGCGATTGCGTGTGCACTTTCAATTTTGACACATTTATTAGAATAGGTTGTGGAAAAAGTGCGATATCTTCAGGATCGTTTGGATTTCCTCCAACGACTACTTTATGAAGAACAAGGGATTTAAAATTTTCTCCTTCTGGGACGGGAACCACCCGACCTCTCGAGGGATCGGAGATTTTATTTAGATCGTATATCATTAACTTGTCAGTTGCTTTTCCTGGAGGGATAAATATACCAGAAACGCTTTCTTCGAAGCCATTCATTGGATTATCCCCTAAAGAAGAATCAGACTCTTCAGAAAGGTATTTTCTAATAAAATAGAAACCATAACCACCATAAAAATCTTCTGAGCGCCCTTCCATTGCAGCTTCTGTCGTTACAATCCTCCCATTCCCCTTTAAATATGTGTAATGAGAAGCTTTCCAAGCTGATGTGGTTGCTCCTTCGCCAACGGACATTTTGTAATAACTAATTCCAGCTTCGTCGTGGAACCATCTTAATATGGCTGCCATAAGAGTCCAATCTACCATTGCATTGCTTCCAAAAGCAGATCCGAAATTATAAGGATTTATGTTCTCCGTACTTACCAAATTAGGTTTGAACAATATATTCTGGCCTCGTAAGATTTTTTCATTTATTTTTTTTACGAATCCAGTTTCTTGATCCAGAGCCTGTAGTGATTTGGATAAATTCAAATAAATATAATTTATGTGCTTTTTGATCTCCAACCATTTATCTTTTTCTCCATCTCGAATAAATTTTTGGAGCATCTTACTCACGTTTTTATATGCTTTTTCGACATCTAGTCGAGTAACAGCGATTGCGGAATCTTCAGTCTCTATAGTTTTTGATCCTATAGTCGAATCAATAATATTGGCTTTAATATTTTCATTCATTTTGACTTATTCCTGTCCTGTCTCTATAAAGTTTAAATTTTTCTTATGTGTATAAAAATATTATAAGTAATAATATCTTCTATTCATAAATGAATGATGATAATTAAGAGTAAAAAATTATGAAAATCATATTTAGTGAGAAATTTTATAATTCATCTTATTCTAGCGATCCCGCAGCAGCTTCTGGGAGATTAGAAGGAATTTTTGATATATTAAAAAAGGATAAAAACCTCATTTTTCAAGAACCCTCTCCCGCTCGAGATGAAGATATTTTAAGGGCTCATTCAAGCCGCCATCTTTCCTATATCAAGAAGGACTCTCTATTATATAAGATGGCTTCTCTGGCTGCAGGCGGTGCAATAATGGCTGCAGAAGAAGCTTTTACGGGAAATCCATCTTTTGCTTTAATCAGACCTCCCGGACACCACGCTTCGGCGGATAGCTGTTGGGGTTTTTGTTTTTTCAATAATGTAAGTGTAAGTCTCCTTAAATTATATGCAGAAAATAAAATAAAATCTGCGTTTGTGCTTGATTTCGATCTACATGTAGGAGATGGCAACATCAATATTCTTTCCAGTAGGTCGGACGGATTTGAAGTTAATATTTTTAATCCAAGAGACGAAAGAAATGGAAAAGCGTATGTTTCTGAAATTAAGGATTATATGGAGCAATTAGATCATATAGACATCTTCTGTGCTTCTGCGGGATTCGATCAAGGGCTCGAAGATTGGGGAAATCTTCTCTCGACCGAAGATTACACCGAAATCGGAAAGCTAATGAAAAAATATTCTGAAAAGCTCTGTAATAGTAGAAGGTACGCACTTTTTGAAGGTGGATACAATCATGAGGTTTTACCAAAAAATGTAGCTGCTTTTTGTGAAGGATTTAAATAATTTTAACTCTCATGGCTTTGAAATGGTAGGAAAGCTTCTCAATGGAGATAATGCATGCAATAGTTCTGAAGAAAAATTTAGTATTATTTCTTATCTTAAGTTATAATGAAGGTGAAAAAGCTTAAAAAATTTAGTTGAATTAATAGCAGAGATGATTCCATTAAAATTATATCCCATTTTAGAATTTGCATGTATAAAATGAATTCAAGAATCATCTTTTAAAATTTCACTTTTCAAAATCGTTAATTTAATTAGCTTTTATTAAGATCTTATATCTGATGAACTTTTACTTAATAATTTTATAATGTGAAAACACAATGAAATATGTATCTTTTAAAGTATTTGTAAAGTCGATGAATAAAGACGACATAATAAATGACTGGTTGAATAAAAATCCTGATATTGATGTCGTGAAAATTTTGCAGACCCAAGATTCAGAGTTCATTAATATTTCGATCTTTTACGAAAAATAAATCGATGGAAATTTAACCCTGAATTTTTTTTTTACTTTCTTTTTCTCTTTTCTTGCTAAAATTTTTTCGATAAGAATTTTGTTTTTAGCTATAAGATTTAATTCTTTAAATTATTGATAATCGATATCTATTGGACATTTGCAGAATACTTCCTTGCATCGAATTTTTATTTTTTAAAGATTTTATATTTTCTAAAAATTGTTATACTTAATCGTCAGTTTGAAATTTGTTTTTAAAAACATAATAAAGCACTAATCCAATAATAAAACCAATAGTAATATTAAAAATAAAACAAATGATTGCCGATATTAATGTTATCGGGAAGACATTCTTATTAAAATCTTTAAAAGAGATTTTTGCCAATAATAATGCCGTTAATAAGAGCATCGCTCCCAATATTGCAATGGGAAAAGATATAAAGAAAGTTAATAGGAAATCTGAGAAAAATAATCCCAAAATAACCTCCATTATGCCTTCTAGTATCATAGAACCTCCTGTTCTAGCCCCAAAAGCATATTGAGCAGCAAGTCCCCCAGAACCGTGACACAAGGGCATACCTCCAATAAAAGGGCTGGCAATATTCATAACACCCATATTTAAAGCCAATGAATTTGCATCAAATTCTTTTTCGGGAAACAAATCTTTAATTAAAACAACAGTTGCGATCATTACATTAGTTAATGTTAATATTAGCTGACCAAAACCTGCTAGAATCATTCCTAAAAAAATGTTTTCTAAGGTAGGAATATGAAAACTAAATCTTGGTAAATTCAGTCTAAATTCAGTAATAGAAAGCGTTCCAGTAAATAATAAGAGAATAATTCCCAAAAATACAAGAACAAGAGCCGAAGGAATCCGTTTATTTTTAATAAGCAAGAGAATGATTACGATGGATACTAGTCCTATAATGATGTTGTCAATAAATAACAAGATCGCTGACCATCCTAATATAAAAGCTAATCCTAATTGTATGCCTCGAACAGATTGTATAGGAATTTTTTTTACTATAACGCTTACTTTTTTTGAATACCCCAAAATAGCCCAAAAAACGCCTGTGAAAAAGCCCGTTGATATGACCAAATTTGGGCTCCATGAATTTGCGATCGCTACGCTTCCAATGGTTTTTTGAGGTTGTACAGGTAAAGGTAGGTTATATCTAATTCCTAAAAAAATGTTTGTAATCCCAAGACAGAGAAATAATCCCGCAGGATTTAGTCCTACTATTGCTGTATATCCAATAACGAATGGAATTAATGTGCCCCAATCGCCGAGAGCGCCTCCTAACTCTCTTAAACTGAACTTTTTAAATGATTTTTTGTTAGGCTCTTCCATTGTTAGAATTAACTCTTTTATGTTAAATGGATTGATATATAGTATGAATTAATAAAAAAATAAGAAAGAAAAATATTTAAAAAATTTATTTCACTTGGAAAAAAGCCTCATCAAAATCCGGATTGCCTTGGTATCGTTTAAGGAACATTAGTGGGCCTTTATCAAGGTTATTAAAGAAACCTGATGGAAGAGAAATTCCCGCTTGTTCAAGTGCTCCTTGAATTTTATCTGATTGTGGTGGACAGCCAGGGATTACGATCATTTCCTTTATCAAAGGATTGTCCTTGTTTTTATTGTATTGACATTGTCCAACTAATATTGTCTTATTCATTCCTGGACTTGGTTCTAATGATTTTCCCGTGAGGATTTCAATGTTATCGAATGGTTCTCCTTTAAATCCTGTCTTCACGGCAACTAAAAGCGTACCATTAAGTCCCGAACAGTAAGTACACATGGTTTTATCGTATTTGTGATACTTGATACCCGTTATACCTGCCCTCTGATAAGGGAGAGGCATGTCATTATCTCCTGCGTATACATAGTCCCACTCATGAGGAGACGCAAAATCAGCTATTTTTTCCCCAATTAGTTCTATGTCTGATAGATCCAAGGGACGTCCTTTTTGCTTGGCTAATTGGACGAGGTGGGGGACGTTTTTTGGATCTATATCAAGAATATTTGAGCCAACCAAGTCTGCTGAGAGCACATCTTTTGAAGCGATTAACACATTTGTCCTATGTGCCTTTCCATCGATTGAGGGGCCTCTTTCTAATGAATATATTCCATCGATTATCACTAATGTTGGAGGAACTTTATTTGCAAGTTGGGCTACATTGTAATCGAGGTTCTTTTCTGGATCTGCACTGTGAAATTTTTTTCGGGAAGCAATGTTTAAGAGTCCTTTAATGTTTTTTGTGCCTAAACTAACGACGCATTGAGCGTGCGTTTTAAGGACCGGTAAATCTATTAGAAAATCAGAATTTAACATATCTGAATTCATTTTGATCGTAAGTCCTTCAGTGAGCTCCACTTTTTCAAAAGGTCTTTCCATAATATTAAAAACCTTGACACCATATTTCTCTTGCAAGATATTATATCCGAGTTTCTCAAAAGCATCAGCGGGCGTTTCCTTATCTTTAGGATCGTCTACAACAACGCCCTCTCCAATCGTTATATCTTCGATTCCTTTTTCTTTTAAGAGTATTACCACATCTTCGACAACTCTTGATGTAGTTAAAGCACCCCATTTTGGAAAATCACATTCTTTGGTCCAAAAAACTAAATTAGGTTTAATAAATATCTTAGCGTTTGCTGGAAGATCATCGAAACCTTTAGCGAGATCTATGGCTTTTCGAACGGATTCGAGGGGTTTTTCATATTTAACAATAGATACAGTTGGTTTGGTCATTTTAATCCTTAATTATTTGTTATTTTAGTGATTTAATCACATTCCTAAAAATACTTGATGATTTTTTATTGTTATTGTTTCAACT
>JAEOUI010000196.1 GCA_016839425.1 Promethearchaeota archaeon | reverse complement strand
TAATTCTCTATATATTGTATATATTTAGATTTATATATATTTATCCATTTTGAAATAATTCAATCCAAATCGATGAATTTAAATCCAATAATAAATTTGTAATTATTAAAATCATTAAACCGAAAAAAAATGAGCGAAAAAAACGATTTAAAAAACTGCGATCGGTATAACCAAGATGATTGCCACGAACTTGGCTTATTTGAAAAGCTTCTACCTGTCTGGATTGCGATTTGTATTTTAATTGGATTGTTACTTGCTCAATTCGTTCCACAATTAAGTAATATAATTGATACCTTGACAATTGGAGAGATATCAATTCCTATAGGTATTTGCTTGTTCTTAATGATGTATCCTGCGATGCTTAACCTTCAAGCTTCCGAAGTCAAGAAACTGGGAAGAAATCCCAAGCCAATAATCTTGACTATGGTATCAAATTGGATAGTAGCTCCATTAGTGGGTGTCGGAGTGGCTGTGATTTTCTTAAGTGGGCATCCCGACTTAATACTTGCTGTAATACTGCTAAGTAGCAGTCCTTGTACCGCTATGGTGCTTGTTTGGGGTTGGATGGCTAAAGGTAATCAAGAACAAAACGTGATAAACACGAGCTTGAACACCATCACGATTATTTTCTTATATATTCCCGTAGTTTATCTTCTCGTCTCTATTGCTAACATTACATTGGAGCAGAAAATACCTCTCGATGTTTTTTCACTGCTGATTTCTCTCGTGATTTTTATTGGATTACCCCTAGCATTAGGATTGATAAGCAAGAAATACCTCATAAAATCAAAAGGAGAGTCGTGGTTTGAAGATACCTATAGACCTTTCGTTTCAAAAATTGCAATTATTGCTTTATTGATGACACTCGTAATTCTTTTTACCTTAAATGGTAAAAGCTTGATAGAAAATCCAGACCTATTGGTAATTATTTCCATTCCTTTATTAATAGGATTTGCGATCGTTGTCGGGTATAACATAATGATTACGCGAGCAGCAAAGTTGGAATATCGAGAAGCCATCATCACGGTAATTATTGGTTCCTCCAGTCATTTTGAGATAGCAATTGCGGTTGCCGTAGCAATGCGAGGTGTTGGCTCCATTGCCGCCTTAGGCACGACTATGGGCTTATTTTGGGAAGTCCCAATAATGCTTGCCTTGGTTTATTTTGGGAGATATTTGGGAAAGAAAAAGTTCTGGAAAGGATATAATAAGGCTATTACTCAATACAAATAATTTCTTTTTTTTAAAATTAATAATCAAAAATCAATTGAATTCATCAAAATAAGTAATATAGACTAACATTGGTAGTAGTAAATAAAAAATTCCATATCCCATTTTCGTAAGGTTATAACTTACTCGAATCGGTCGTTCATTTGGATATATTTTCCGTTCAATTATACCATTTTTTTCTGATTCCTTCAGCCTTTTTGATAATGTACCAACATTAATGTAAGATAAATTCGATTTAATTTCATTAAAATATAAAACTTCACCCTCCCTACTTAAGATAAATATTATATCTAACACATACTTAGAATCAAGAATTTCTATTGCTTTTCGTAATGTTTCTAACTCACCTTTTAATTGCCACTTGTTGTTAATTTCTAAACCTTTAAAATGCTTTTTTAACCCACTTCGTACGGCTTCCTGCATCCGTGGAATTAATTCAATCATATCTTTCATTTCTTCTTTTTTTCTCTCTTTTGGATAAACCATTTTTACCATCCTTTAAATTTGAATTACATTCTCTTGAGTATAAGAACTTATACTAACTTAGATAAATTGTAGTTTTTGATTTATAAATAATGTATTAAATATTTTATTTATAGTTAATATAAAAAATATATCGTTAAATTAGAGGTGAAAAAATGATATTAAACAATATTTCGAAAAAGAAGAAATCACAAAACAATAAAGTAAAATATGAAAATCTCAATGATTTAGGAAAGACATCATCAAATTGCGATTTAAAACAATTAATCTGTTTTTTTGGTTTCATATCGATAGTAATACTAGATTTATGCCTATTCCAATTATCTTCTTCGATTCAAAATATCATAATATGGTATCTCAGAATTGTAGTAGTTATTCCAATAATAATTATTGCTTTAATAATCGCTAAAAAAAGTTTAAAAATGATATATTCTCAGATAAGGAATCCACCAAATGTAATAATAAATGGACCATTTCGATATTCTCGTCATCCAATATATTTAAGCGCAATATTGTTATATCTTAGTCTTGAAATTGTGACCTTTTCGATTATTGGATTGATATATTTTATGGGAATAATTGGTCTTTATTCATACTTCGCAAAATTTGAAGAAAAGCATTTAATTTCAGAATTTAAAGAAAGATATATTAACTATATGATGCAAGTGCCGCGTTGGATTGGATTTCCAAAAAAGATATATCATAATATTGATAATAATAAAAAATCTTTTTCTAAAAATATACATTTAAGAGATAATCATTATTAACTTGGATAGTTTAAATTTCAAATAGTTAATGATTTTACTTATTTTTTTATCTCATTAAGGTTAAGTTTATAAGAAAAACAAATCTAAAAAATGATATGGAAACATTCGATCTCGTAGTCATCGGTAGTGGTGCGGGTTTAAGCGTTTTAAATACAGGAATTAATATGGGCTTAAAATGTGCTCTCGTTGAAAATTCAAAAATGGGTGGAACCTGCTTAAATAGGGGTTGTATTCCCTCAAAAATTTTAGTATATCCTGCAGATGTGATAAGAGAAGCAGAACACGCACGGAAGGTAGGATTAGAATTTACTTTCAAGGATTTCGATTGGGACTTAATATCCCAGAGAATGTGGAACCAGATTGACCAAAATAAAGAGATAGAAGAAGGATTGAAAGAGGTTCCAAATTTAAAGCTATATCAAGGGAACGGTGAATTTACAGGAAAATATGGTATTCAAGTCAAAATGCAAGGAGAAGAAGAGGTTTTGGAAAAATTTAATGGCAAGAGAATCGTGATTTCCTCGGGTGCACGATCGTTCATCCCTCCAATTAATGGTTTAGAGGAAACAGGGTATGTTACCAGCGAAAGTTTTTTTGGGGATAAATTTCCAAAGAAACCTTGGAAGAGCTTGATTATGGTAGGAGGAGGTGTCATTGCTGCGGAATTTTCCCATGTGTTTTCTGCTTTTGGCACGGATGTAACTATAGTAGAAATGCTACCAAGACTTTTATCTACGGAAGAACCAGAACTCAGCGAGTTTGTAGAACAAAATTTTAAGAAACATATGGAAGTATATACGAACCATCGTGCCATTGAGGCGAGTCTCAAAAAAGGATATAAGAGAATTATCATAAAGGATCAAAAAAGTGGTGAAGAAGAAGAACTCGAAGCAGAGGAGATTTTCATAGCCACTGGTTTGAAATCAAACACAGATATCCTTAAAGTGGAGAATGCGGGCGTAGAAATCGACGAACGAGGGTGGATAAAAACCAACGAATACTTAGAAACTAGCGCAGAAAACATTTGGTGTCTTGGCGACGCTAACGGAAAGTATCAATTCAGGCACAAGGCAAATTACGAGGCTGATATATGTACCAATAATATTTTTGGAGAAGAAAAGAAGAAAGTAGATTACTCCTCGGTTCCTTGGGCCATATATACTTACCCCCAAATTGGGCATGTGGGTATGACCGAAGCCCAAGCGATCGCTGCGGGGAAAGAAATTTATGTGGCAAAAAAGCATTATTCTTATGTTGCAAAGGGGTATGCTATGGGATTTGAAGAAGGCAGCGACGACGACGGTTTTGTAAAACTTGTCATAGACAAATCGTATAGAATCTTAGGTGTGCATGTAGTTGGGCCTCATGCCGCCCTTTTAGTTCAACCGTTTGTATATTTGATGAATTCTGGATTTTCTTGCAACTTCATGGAGGAGGAAACAGACGAAGATCTACTACCAAGAGCCGCAAGCGCCTGTCCCGAAGGGGGGACCTTTATGCCAATATATCATTCAATGGTTATCCATCCTTCCTTAAACGAGGTTACAGGGTGGGCTATTGGCGCTCTTCGTCCAGTTAACATAAAAACTCACCACCATCATCACCACTGATATTTCCTAATCTTATCTAAAGTTTTATATAGAAATAAATTAAATTAGATATAATCTATTATTCCATTTTTTTAAATAAGTAATGCTTTAATTCTTCACAAAATAAAAGCACGAATTTTAACGAGATTGAATAAAATACATTAAATGCATATACGGATTTAATTATGACGAGTTCTAAATTGAAAAGATACAAGAAATGGGCTCTTTCATACATTCTCATAAGTTTGTTAATAATGGTAGGTGCAATTATTGAATATTTTATGATCCCTCGAGCTCGTTTCTTTCAATTATCAACAGGAGACATCATTATTGATGGATGCATTATATTTTTTTTGCTTTCCCTTCTCTCAACGATTGCAGCAATTTTGTTTGGATATGTAACTGGACCGTTGTTTTTATTCTTACATAAAAAAACAATCGGTAGAAAAATGATCTACGGAGTAAGAAGCAAACCAAGGTCTCAAAAATTTAATAAGATCTTTGGAAAATTACTTTTTCCTGCTCTCATGTCAATGAATTTCATCTTCAATTTATACAACGATCCCAATCTAAGCGATTTAATTGTTTATGGAAATATATCAAACACCATCAGTCCTATATTCGTTCTATTGTGGTTGTTACCTTGGTTTTCTATCATAGGAATGGGACTTTTTTCTGGAGCCTATTTCTTAAACGATGCTGGTATAATTTATACGAATAAAAATCTCGTTAGAAGCAAGTCTAATCCAGTCGAGTTGCGAAGCGTTGGAAATTGGTACATGCAGATTCTAAAAGGTTATGCAGGAATAGCAGTATTATTTAATTATTATCAATTTATTTTTAATTTCGCATCATCTCTATCAACAAGTTCTGATTTTATTGGTATTTATGTGATGTATGTTATTTTCTGGCCTTTAATTCCATTCATATTGACTTTCTTGATGATTCCTGCAGCAATAGCTTTAGATGTGACACACCAGAAACGAACCAAATATATAATCAAATATGCAAATAAGTTGGGAATAGATTCAATGATCGAAAACCCTCTAGATTTAGAATAAAATTCTTTTGTTCTTATTTATTAGTTTTATTTGCTTTTCAATAAATTACATTGAAATAATTAGTTTCACTCTATTATTTCTTAAAATTCTGACAATATAAATAAGGTTATGGTAAATTTCATAGGAACTGATATTTACTGTGTTTATAAAATCGAAAAAGCTCCTGAAACACTCCAACCTAACGACGAGATTGAGGGAGTTTTTATTCTGGAAAATCGCGATAAAAAGGATAAGAAGTTGAAAAAAGCCATTTTAAAAATAAATGAACTATACTTGGAGAAAGTAATCTATCAGGATCCAGAATCCGGTGAAGAAACAAAAAAATACGAGGATCGCAAGAAAACGCTTAAAGAAGAAGAACTTGTAAAAGCAGATAAGATCAAATCTGGAGAAAAAAAGGAAATTAAGTTCAAAATAAAAATGCCAAGTTTTTGGTCAAAAAAAAGAAAAATAAGATTAAAGATTGGAGATTAGAGTTATGGTTCGTTCAAAAAACGGCGATGGTAGCTTCTAGAGGCTCTCATAAAGACGATGCAACATGTTTTACCCGTTAAAGGCTAAAAACGAGCTCCTTCTTTTGGAATAGTCCCAAAGAAAGAAAAGAAAGATAAAAAAAGTGAATAATCGGATAAAATCTCTAATTTTAATTCTTTTGTGTAATATCACATTGATTCGAGTTGCCTGGAATAAATTCTTAAAGTTTCAAGATCGTCGTTTTTAACCAAGTCAAGTATAACATTTTTTAATTGAAAGGGTGTGAATTGTTCAAGTTGTTCTTGAATTTTTTGAATAATAAGTTTTTTTTCTTCAAAACCTTCTAGATTTTTTTTTTCTACCAACATTCAGTATCCCTCAAGTTATTAAAATCATGATGTTTGACTCATCAAGTAATCTATTAAGGATATTGTACATAAAAGTATACTCTTTATAAGCTATAAATTATTTATAAATGACTTCCAAATAATCGTTTATTTCTTGATTTAAATCCTTAGAAGAAATCATTATTCTAACCTGAAATTTAAATTTTGGTCTCTTGAAGTTTTTAATATTTATTATATTAATATTTACATATAATGGTTGTAAAAACTAGTAATCGAGGTTATTTGAAGAACTTTTTTTCTAATATTGATCCATATATTTCGAGAGTAATTTTCTCCTCTATCTTGAAAAAACCAAGCAGTTATCCTTCGATGGTGAAATTATCCAGAACTTATTTGAGCGCTCGAAGCACTAGAGAAAGATTACTTCTCGAAGATGTTAAGATCCCACCGATCCTAATATTGGGCGTCACCTCATCGTGTAACCTTTCGTGTAGCGGGTGTTACGCGGCGGCAACAGGGACTCTATCGAGGAGATCGATTAATAACTCTCTTTCCTTAAATGAATGGAAAGACATAATAAAACAAGCAGCAGATCTCGGGGTTTTTGGGTTTATAATTGCTGGCGGGGAACCTTTCTTAGTTCCAGACATATTATCGATTTGTTCCACATTCAAGGATAGAATTTTTGCTTTTTTTACTAATGGTACGACTCTAAAATCCGGAGATATCGAAAAGCTTAAAAAACTTCACAATGCTGTTGTTATGGTTAGCATTGAAGGAAATCAAGATTTAACCAATCAAAGGCGGGGTAATGGAGTATACGAAAAAGCAATTTCAACAATTTCGGCATTAAATAAAAATAAAATCATTAACGGCATATCAATTACTATAAACAAACTTAATTATCGATACTGGATGCAAGAAGAGCATCTCGATTATCTAATTTCCAATGGAATTAAACTTGCTTTTTTTTTGGAATATGTGCCTGTTGAGGAAGGTTCTCAATTAATGTTATCGAAAGACGAAAGAAAAGAATTCAGGGATGTCATTCTAAAATATCGCATAAATAAAAAGATTCTCATATTACATTCACCCGGGGATGAGGAGATAAAAGGCGGATGCGTTTCGGCAGGTAGAAGTTTTGCTTACATAACTCCTAGAGGTGATTTAACGCCTTGTCCTGTTTCTAATATCGCAACCCATAATTTGAAAACCTCCTCTTTAAAGGAAGGTTTAGAAAGCGAATTATTTAGTATTATCAGGGAACAAGATTATTTACTAGAGACGGAAGATTCTCCCTGCGCTTTATTTTCTCACAAGAAGGAAGTTAACGATATACTTAAAAAAGTAAATGGTTATTATACTTGTTCTTAAAAAATTTTTATTTTTTAACTAATGATTAAAAAAAAAGAAAAAAAATAGAAGATTTAATCTATTGCAACATCCACCGTGTGGAATTTTTCCTCCAAAAAGGGTACTTCTATCCTTAAGAGTCCGTTCTTATAGGTTGAATGTGCTTTTTCAGGTGCCACAGCGCAACATAAGCCATAACCTCCAACATATCTCACATCATCGGCTTCTCCCACTACAAATACAGTTTCTTCGTTCATTCTTAACTTTATAGTGTCTTTTTCAACACCAGGAAGCACGATCTCTATGATAGTATGGAGTTCGTCCTCAGAAGTCCAAGAGCATATTTTGGGAGCAAGTATCGGCTTTTTGGTTCTTTCTTCAATTTCCGTTTTAGTTTCTTCCATATTTATTCACCAAAATATTATTTATCTAATTTATTATACAAAAGTCACATATTTATGTG
>JAEOUI010000195.1 GCA_016839425.1 Promethearchaeota archaeon | reverse complement strand
TGAAAATAGGTATTTTTTTGTCCTTCTGTCCTATTACGACTTTTAGCATTCCATTTTCGATCGAAGTACTCAATGGATGAATCTCCTCTTCATTTTTAATATTTTTAGCATCAATACTCGAGGAGCGCTTGGTTTTCATTTTCAGACAAGTATGATCTTCATCGTATAAATTGCACTTCGAACAGCAAAATCCAACAGGCATGTTCCCTACAATCGAACATAGGTCGTAATTGTCGCAATTGCAGTTATTACACATTTAGGATTATCACCGATATTCTACTGTTGAATTTCTGGATAATCCAATAGTTTTTTCATCTTCACGCAAAAAGCCCTCGGCAGGACATGTTTATTTTCCAAGGACCATCCCATCTTAGCCTTAAGACATAATCGCATTTCGTCGAAAAGTTCGCATTTTGAACAACAAAATCCTATTGGTTGCATTCCCACAATCGAACACATATCATATCCATCACAATTACAATCATTACACATTTTTGATAATCACTTCCAGAGAAATTTTTTTTTTTTAGATTTCTCCAATAATGTATATTTTTTTACTTATATTTAAATGTTGTGGGAAAAAATGATCCATTTCCTACATTAGTGTAATGATGAATGCACGGATCCGATAATATGGGACATAATATTAGTTATATTAAGGATTATTGATCAATATTGATCATCAATATGCGACTTTTATTGTATTTAGGAAAAGTTTAATAGTAAAAAACTAGATATTCCGACACATTCTTCCCATTTTTATAATATTATATAACTTTATTAAAAGAATTTTTTATTTGTTGCTATCATCAAGTATTTTGGCATCAAACTTTCAAAAAATTCGCAGACTCCATTTGTTAATATTTAATAACAATTTATTTTATTTTAAAAAATCTATGAAACAAATATGTTATCTTGTGAGTGTTGTAAGGACCCAATTGAAGAGAACAATATTAATTCTTTCGTGACTTTTACATTAGGAAATACAAAAAATGGAAATTTTATACCAATAGGTTCCATTTATTATCATAGAGATTGCTTGAAAACCCTTAAACCAATTAAAACAAACTTCTAGTTTTTTATTTTTTTTTTATTAATTCTCTTTTTTTTTTTTGCTAAAATATAAATGTACGAAGAATAGTACATATGGTGAATGACTACAAATGATATAGAAGACGATGGATTAATTCGATTTATATGCCCTTACTGTAGCATGAGCTTTAAAAAAGCAATTGAATTGAATAAATCGGCGAGAATTAACACCATTCTCATAAAAAACCATCCTGAGGGAAAAGATTGCCGTCCATTCATTGCTTTCATTGACTCTTTTGGAAAACATAGAGGTTCACAAAAGATAGATAATATCGAAGAAGCTTCGGTAAACAACCAAATCATAGAAACTTCATTAAAAACAATTAATGAATTAGAAGACATGATACGATTTTATCACTTAAAGCTCCCTCGAGGTAAGGGCCGAGGTTTTGAACATAAAGTATCGAATGTTACAGATAGAGCTGTAATGAGTTCACAGTTTTACATTTCATTAATTGAAGCATTAGGACAAATTGACGAGGACAATCTGTTTGGAATTGTTTCAATTGAAAAAGACAATAATTTCGAAGGTGGTCTATTAATATATGGGAAGTATAATGGCATGATTTATTCAATTTTTTGGAGAGAACAAAAATCGCTTAATGGAAAATCTCTAGATGATTTACGCGCCAGCGCAAATTTAACAATTGAACAACTATTAGATATTTATAATCTCTTAGACTTTTTTTATTAAATATAACTTTTGAACTATTTATATTTGTTTTTTCAAAAGATTGCAATTTTTGCTTTTTAAAAGCTAATTTCAAATAACAATTTATTATTTAGTGTCCTTTATGCGCGTTTTTGTGATATATGGTGATCCTTATCGTTGAAATTGTCGCGATCCGTCGGTATTGACGAGCCATTTTTCTGGATCCGATCATTTTTCACTCACAAAATATAGAAATTTTTAAATACTAGCATGATGAATATATTCATAGTTTAAAGAAATACCATTTTTGGAATAATTAATCTAAAAAGGCTAGATTAACATGAGTGTTATAAATTTCGATTATAGGAATAAATTTATTAAACATAATATGTCCTTAAGTTATTGTTATCAATGCTCAACATGTTCTGGAGGTTGTCCTGTTGCTCTGATAACAGAAGGCGCATATAATCCTCGGAAGATTATAGAAGAAGCGATATTGGGCTTTAAAGAAAGGTTAGTTGAATCAAAAAATCCTAATATTTGGTTATGCTCAACATGTCAAAAATGCGTTGAATTATGTCCACAGAAAGTAGAACTCACCGAAATCTTTTCCGTGATAAAAAATACATGTTTTCAAGAAGGAAAATGTCCTGATGCTTTTTATGTACAAGGAAAGACCATATTAGAAAATGGTATTGCTATTCCATACTCAAAAGCAATCATTTCAAGGCGAGAAAAGTTAGGATTACCACACATTAAAACTGTTCATGTCGAAGAAATTCAAAAAATAATGCAAGCAACGAAATTTGAGAAATTTATCAAAAATGGAGGGATATAAGAAATGGGGTACGATTTATTTTTAGGTTGCGTCATTCCCGCTAGACTGCCTTTCTTAGAACTTTCTTCGAGAAAAATTTTTGAAAAACTTGGGATTGAATTAAACGATGTAGAAGGATTTAGTTGCTGCCCAGATCCAACTGGACTAGAACTGATCGATCAAAATACATGGGTTGCAATGGGAGCTAGGAATTTAAGTTTATGCAACAAAAACGGTGGTGTAATATCGTTTTGTTCGGGTTGTGTTGAAACATTAAAAGGGGTTAATTTCCATATTAAAAAAGAAGAGGCCATAAAAAAGGAAGTTAACAAGATATTAAGTAAGTTCGGAAAAAGTTACGATGGCGATGTTGATGTAAAACATTTTGCACAAGTTCTTTACGAGCATATTGAAGAAGTTAAGCAAAAAGTAGTGAAACCACTTGAAAATTTTAAAATCGCCGTCCATTACGGTTGCCATTACTTACGACCTTCAGAAATAATTGCCTGGGACGACCCTTTCGAACCTCATACTATCGACGATATCGTAGAAGCCTTAGGAGCCGAGTCGATAAATTACGATATGAAAGTTGAATGTTGCGGAAATCCCGTAGATAAATCAGACAAAGACCTCTCATTGTTGATGATAAAAAATAAGCTAAACGCCATTCAAGATTCAGGTGCAAATTGTATTGCTCTAGTATGTCCTGCGTGCTACCAACAATTTGAATTCAACCAAAAAGAATTGAACAAATCTGAAGATATTAACTTTGAGATCCCAGTGTTTTATCTTTCGGAATTAATAGCCTTGGCATTTGGCTTTAAACCAGAGGAGTTAGGATTTAACTTCCATCGAGTGAAACCAAACATATTGTTTGAACAAATTCATTTTTTTGGATGAAAAAGATTAAAAATAAAAAGGTAATGTGAGGAAATTTTGGCAAAAATATCCAAAAGCGCCTTAGTTATAGGTGGAGGAATAGCAGGTATTCAAGCAGCTTTAGATCTAGGCGATATGGGAATACATGTAAATATTGTTGAAAAAAAGCCTTGTATTGGTGGTCGAATGGCTCAATTAGATAAAACTTTTCCCACGAACGACTGTTCTATCTGCATTTTGGCTCCAAAACTATCAGAATGCTTCCGGCATCCAAATATAACAATTCATTCCTTTTCGGATGTCAAAAAAGTAGGAGGTTCTTCAGGTAATTTTGAAGTAGATATTTTAAAACACGCTCGGTATGTAAGAGAGGACGAATGTATTAATTGCGGTTTATGCGCGGAAAAATGTCCCATGAGAGTAGATGACGAATTTGATCGACAATTAAGGAAGCGAAAGGCCATTTACATGTATTATCTTCAAGGCGTTCCCGCTGTAATGACTATAGACGAGGATAAATGTTTATATTTGACGAAAAATGCGTGTAGAATATGTGAAAAAAATTGCGATCGAAATGCGATTGATTTTGAACAAAAGGACGAAATAATTAAGATATCAGATATTGGATCCATAATCGTAGCTGCAGGTTATAATCTCATTGAAGACTTTCAAAATGGTGCGTTAAAAAATTATGGATACAAGAAACTCAGGAATGTAGTTACAGCAATGGAATTCGAGCGGATGATGTGCGCATCGGGACCTCAAGAAGGACACATTAAAAGGTTTTCAGACGGAAAAACTCCGAAAAAAATTGCATTTTTACAATGTATTGGATCTCGAAGTGATAAAAACAAGAAATATTGTTCGTCAATATGTTGCATGTATACGACTAAAGAAGCGATGATCGCACACGAACACGATAATGATCTTGAATCTTATGTTTTCTATATTGACATGAGAGCAGGAGGAAAGGGATTTCAATCGTTTTTGAAGAGAGGTGCTGAGGAATATAATATAAAATATATTAAAAGCAAAGTTTCAGAAATTACTATTGATAAAAGCGAAAATCCACAAATAGTTTATGAAGACCTTGGGGACTCAAAAATCAAACAGATGACCGTGGATTTGGTCGTTTTAGCCACATGCATTGTTCCTCCCCAAGGAATTGAAGATTTAGCGCGTGTTTTAGAAATTGAATTGGATGAATACAATTTCATAAAAACGAGACCATTTTATCCAATTGAAACAACTAGAAATGCTATCTTTACTTGTGGATGTGCTCACGAGCCCATGGATATTCCTCGCTCTGTATCTGAAGCAAGTGGTGCCGCGGCGCGAGCCGCAGAAATAATAAGGGGGATTAATAATGGATGAAATAAAAAATGAGGAAAATCCAAGAATAGGCGTTTTTATCTGCCATTGTGGTTCAAACATAGGAGGTTTGATTGATTGTGCTGAATTAGCGAGATGCGCCGGGGAGTTCCCCCATGTCGTCCATAGCGAAGATAATTTATATACTTGTTCTGAAAACGGATTGAATGCCATTAAAAAAGCCATTCGAGAGAACGATCTCAATCGAGTTGTCGTTGCGTCTTGCACTCCTCGGACGCACGAACCATTATTCCGGGAGTGCATTTCAGAAGAGGGCTTGAATGAATATCTGTTTAATTTCGTAAATATTCGAGACCAATGTACTTGGGTCCACATGAAGCAACCAAAAGAAGCCTTCGAAAAAGCAAAAGATTTAGTAAGGATGGGGGTTGCTAAAGCAAGCAAGCTAGAAGCCCTTGATAAAATTAATGTGAAGATAAATCCCGCAGTCTTGATTATTGGTGGTGGTATATCAGGTATGAGCGCCGCGTTAAACTTGAGCAATCAAGGATTCAATACATTTATTGTTGAAAAAGAATCTCAGTTAGGAGGTCGACTTAGAACCTTGCATAAATTATTTCCACACGCTATGGACGCTTCCAAGTTATTTCAAAATATTTATGATAAAATTAAAAATTCGCCCAATCTAACCGTATTTACATCCTCTTGCGTTAATAATATCGAGGGTTTTGTTGGGAATTACGATGTTGAAATCAGACACGACAATAAGGTTGAATCTATTACAGTAGGGGCGATAATCGTTACTGTTGGAGCATCATTATTCGTTCCAAAAAATTTGTATGGATACGATGGAAAGATAAGGATCACCCAACAAGAATTAGAGCATAAATTTCTAAATGGAAACATTGCAGCAAAAAACATTGTGATGATACAATGCGTTGGTTCAAGATATGAAGAGAGAATTTATTGTTCTAGCGTTTGTTGCCCAACAGCCTTGAAAAACGCAATTTTTTTAAAAGAGGAGGACCCTCAGAAAAATATTACCATTTTATTTAAGGATATATACTCGCCTGGAATTGCTTACGAGAACATGTATAGCAGGGCTAGAGAGTTAGGTGTTTTATTTTTAAGGTATTCCAATGAAAAACCACCTCAAGTGGAGGAAAATCTCATACAAGTTTATAACGAATTTATGGGAGAAGAAATTGCATTACCTTACGATCTTCTCGTGTTATCAACACCACTTATTGCTAACGAGGATAATAAGGAACTCGCCCAATTATTAAAAGTACCCTTGGAATCCAACAACTTTTTCTTGGAAGCACATGTGAAATTGAGACCAAACGATTTCGCAACGGATGGTGTGTTTATAGGAGGCGCAGCAAAGTGGCCTGTTGATGTAACAGAAGCCATATCTCAAGGATATGCCGCAGCTTCTAGAGCAAGCACGATTTTATCGCACGAGACCATTCAAGTTGAGGGAGCCACTTCGGATTTGCCAGAGTGGAATAAAAACCTGTGCACGGGATGCGAGGTCTGTATTAAAATCTGTCCCTATAAGGCAATTATAAAAAACGAAAACGATGAAATAGAGATCATAACTGCCGTTTGTAAGGGGTGTGGGGTGTGTGGTGCGACCTGTTCTAGACACGCAATTGAAATCAAGCATTTTACAGACGAACAAATATTATCAGAAATATATGCATATGGAGGGAGGGAAGTGTGGTGAATTTTGAGCCTCGAATATTAGGATTCTTGTGTAATTGGTGCTCCTATGCGGGAGCAGATCTTGCTGGAGTGAGTAGAATTCAATATCCTCCGAATATGAGAGTAATAAGAGTCATGTGTAGTGGACGAGTTGATCCAAAATTTATTTTCGAGGGTCTCTTACAGGGCCTTGATGGCGTTTTCGTGATGGGATGCCATATAGGCGATTGTCATTATTTAGAAGGAAATTACGAAGCGGAAAAGAAATTCAAATTAGTAAAAAAGTTTTTAGAAATTATTGGAATGGAGGAGAGGGTAAGATTAGATTGGGTTTCTGCTTCAGAAGGAGCAAGGTTTGGAGAAGTAGTATCGGATTTTGTTAATTATATAAAAAAAATAGGCCCTTCTCCCCTGTATGGAAATGAAAAGGACAATAATTTAAATTTCAAGTTGAAAGCAATTGAAAGGGCTGCAGGAACGAATAGAATACGTGCTTTGGTAGGAAGGGAGCGTAAAATTACGGAGTTCGAAAATGTTTATGGTGAAAAATACTCCTTAGACAAATTTGAAAAAATGTTTAACGATGTTATTCGGGATGAATTTATTAGAGCAAGTATATTGTTATCTCTTGAAAAAAAGCCTCAATCTGTCAAAGATTTAGCTTTACAGCTTGATGTTGATCCAAGCATAATTCTTGAAAATATTGTTGTTTTAAAAGGACGGGCTCAAGTAGATGCAGGTGAAATAGATGGAATTACCCCGATTTATGTAAGAACATGAGAGGTTAGTAAGATGGATAAGATTGGAGCAGTTTTAGTGGTTGGTGCGGGCATAGGAGGTTCTCAAGCGTCGTTAGATCTTGCGAACGCAGGTTTTAAAGTGTATTTGACGGAATCCACAACCAGTATTGGTGGTGTAATGGCTCAGTTAGATAAGACATTCCCAACAAACGATTGTGCGATGTGTATCGTAAGTCCTAAGCTTGTCGAAACGGGTCGCCATCAAAACATAGATCTTTTCATAAACGCAAGAATTATAGATGTTAAAGGAGATGTTGGAAATTTTAAGATTAAAGTTTTAAGAAAATCGTTATATGTAAACATGGACAAGTGTACTGGTTGTGGCGTGTGTGGACGAGAATGCCCTGTCGAAGCGATTGACATGTTTAACGAGGGGCTCGCAAAGTATAGTGCCACATCGGTAAAGTATCCCCAAGCAGTACCGCTCGTATACGCAATTAATAAAGATTACTGCATTGGATGTGGAATTTGCCTTGGCGTATGTAAGGCAAAAGCAGTAGAATACGATTTGAAGGACCAAGATCTTGAATTGAATGTTGGTGCTATCATATTAGCACCTGGATTTGACGAATATGTCCCTCCAGCATCAAATATATATGGATATGGAAAATTCAAGAATGTCGTGACTAGCATCGAATTTGAAAGAATATTGAGCGCAAGTGGACCTTTTGCGGGTAAGATATTACGCCCTTCAGATGGAGACATTCCTGAAAAAGTTGCTTTCCTTCAATGTGTTGGATCGAGAGATTGTCGAAACGGTCAACCCTATTGTTCCTCGGTCTGTTGCATGTACACCGCAAAAGAAGCGGTAATTGCGAAAGAACACATGGACCAAGTAAATCCCACTATATTTTCGATGGACATAAGAGCTTATGGGAAAGATTTTGACAAGTATATCGACCGTGCCCAAGAAGAATATGGCGTGAGATATATTAGAAGTAGGATATCCCATGTGGAAGAAAATCCTCAAACCAAGGATCTCGTTTTAACTTACGAGGCAGAAGATGGAAAAATCATAAGAGAGAATTTCAATCTCGTAGTACTTTCCGTTGGATTGAATCCACCTAAGGACGCTGAATATCTTGGAAAGATTTTTGGAGTTGAATTGAATGAATATAAATTCGTAAAAACGGATATTTTTAATTCCGTTCAGACATCTAGACCAGGTATTTTTGCCTGTGGTGCTTTTACATCTCCAAAGGACATTCCGGAAACCGTTACTCAAGCGAGCGCAGCTGCAGGTTGCGTAAATCAATTGCTTTTCGATCAAAGGGGAACATTAATTACTGAAAAGACCTTACCTCCAGAAATTTTTGTTGCTGGCCAACCACCAAGAATAGGAACTTTTATTTGCCATTGTGGCATAAATATTGGAGGATATGTGGATGTTCCTGAAGTAACAAGATATGTAGGCAAGCTCCCAAATGTCGTTTTAGCAGATAGAAACTTATATACTTGTTCGGCAGATACTCAAACAATCATCAAAGATAAGATTAAGGAATATAACCTTAATCGCGTAATAGTTGCATCGTGCACGCCAAGGACGCACGAACCATTGTTCCAAGAAACCATTCGAGAAGCGGGCCTAAATAGATATTTGTTTCAAATGGCAAACATAAGAGACCAATGCTCTTGGGTCCACATGCACGAACCAGAAGAGGCAACGCAAAAAGCAAAGGACTTAGTGAGAATGGCCGTAAATAAAGCACGAGAAATTCAGCCATTAGAAAGGATCAAATTGGGCATTATACCTAATGCTCTAGTTATTGGTGGGGGCATTAGTGGAATGGTTGCAGCTCTTAATTTTGCAAACCAAGAATTTAAAACATTTCTCGTTGAGAAAGAGAACTTCCTTGGAGGTCATGCTCTTCACATTTATGATACTCTTGAAGGAGGAGATGTACAAGATTTCCTTAAAGATTTAATTAATAGAGTCAAATCAAATGAGTATATTAATGTCTATACTGGTTCCGAAATAGAACTTATTGATGGATATATTGGTAATTTCAAAACAACGATAAAAAAGGGTGTAAATGGTGACCAAATCAAATTCGACCATGGTGTCGTTGTTGTTGCCACGGGAGCTGCCGAATATGAACCTTTAAATTTTCTCTATGGTAAGGACAATCGGATTATAAAACAATCTGAATACGAAAAGATGATTCATCTTGAGCCTAATGACCTGAAAAATAAAAAGACCGTGGTAATGATTCAATGCGTGGGGTCTAGAAACGAGGAACATCCTTATTGTAGCAAAATGTGTTGTGCTGAGGCAATAAAAAATGCAATTAAAACAAAACAATTAAATTCATCAACGGAAGTAATCGTTTTATACCGAGATATTCGCACATATAGTTTTAAAGAATCTTACTATAGAAAAGCAAGAGAATTGGGAGTAGTATTTATTCGGTATAATGCTGATAAACAGCCGGAAGTAGTTAGTGAAGGTCCAAACTTAAAAGTGGTTGTAGAGAATCCAAAATTAGGAAGAATTATCTTTCCGTCGGATATTATAGTGCTCAGTGCAGGCATTGTGCCAAAAGCGAAGGAAAATGAGGAACTTGCAAAGATGTTAAAAGTTCCGTTGAACGACGATAAATTTTATTTAGAGGCACATGTCAAGCTTCGTCCAGTCGATTTTGCAACTGAAGGAATATTTGTTGCGGGCATGGCTCATTGTCCGAAACCTATTGAAGATTCCATTTCTCAGGCTAACGCCGCAGTTTCAAGAGCTTGTACGATTCTCTCTAAAAAGGAGATAGAGGTGGAAGGTAAGGTTGCCAGTATCGATCCTTCTCGTTGTAGCGGTTGTGGAATGTGCGTGGAAAATTGTGCGTATAACGCCATTGAATTATTAATTGACCGTCGTTATGGACTGATTGCCTCGATCAACCAAGCACTCTGCAAGGGTTGCGGGGCATGTTCAGGAAACTGTAGGTGTTCTGCGATTGATATATTGGGATTTACAGGTGAGCAAATTTTCGAAATGATAACAGGGAGGATTGGTTAAATGACAGAATCAATTGTTGAGAAAAAAGCAACTCAAAAAGAATGGAATCCAAAAATAATAGCCTTTTTATGCAATTGGTGCTCGTATGCAGGAGCCGATTTGGCGGGAGTGAGTAGGATTCAATATCCCCCAACTATAAGAGTTGTAAGAGTCCCATGTTCAGGAAGGATTAATCCATTTTTTATTATTAAGAGTTTACTGGATGGATGGGATGGCGTTGTTGTTTCTGGTTGTCATCCCGGAGATTGTCATTATATAACTGGAAACCTTGTTGCAAGAAGGAGGTTTGCTATTTTAAAAGAACTTTTGGAGTTTTTTGGTTTCAATCCAGATAGAGTACATTTTATGTGGGCTTCTGCCGCAGAAGGAGAACGATTTGCCAACTTAATTAAGAGGGCTACAAATTTAGTTAAGAAATTAGGACCAAATAAAAATTTTGAGAAAAAATGGTGATGATATTTGAGCGACATTGATAATGAAAACCTCAAGAACGAAGAGACTATCAAGAATATTTCTCGAGAACTTTTAAAGCAGAAAAAGGTAGATCTAATTATAGGCTATGGAAAAGGAACGATTCCAATGAATTGTACGCCCATTTTCGTTAGAAAAGAAGAAGAAATCGAACATTTGGCTTGGAACAACCTTTGCCACATCAATTTGGCGAGATATGTTGTTCCACCACTTGTAAATTATATAAATGGAGAAAGGATAGATTTAAAGGTCGGAATCGTCTCAAAAGGGTGCGTGGGCAGAGCATTAATTCATTTAGCTAAAGAAAATCAAATTAATTTAAAAAATATCAAGATAATAGGTATTCCTTGCAACGGAATTATTAATAGAAAGCGAATTGAAAAAGAATTAGCTGGAAAAGAGATACTTGAAATTTCAGTTATAAAAGATAACATCGTTGTTAAAGGAAACAACTTTAAAGAAATTTATAATTTTAATGATTACATTAACGAACTATGTAAAACTTGTCAAGTAAAGGAACCACCATTTTCATCTGATCTAGAGGATGCGATGGAAGGCTCTTATATGGAAGTATCTTCAATCGAGGATGATTTTAAAGATTTAAGCGATTTTGAGTCGAAAAAACCTGAAGAAAAACTTCAAATTATTGAAAATCTTTTAAGTGAATGCACGCGATGTTATGCTTGTAGAGAAGCATGCCCAATGTGCTATTGCAACCTTTGTTTTGTTGATCAAAACAAACCAATATGGTTCGGAAAAACAACCGAAATATCAGACATCATTGCTTTTCACTTGGTTCGAGCAATGCACATGGCAGGACGGTGTGTGGCCTGTGGATCGTGCAGTAGTGCTTGTCCCGTGGGAATCGACTTGAAATTAATCACTAGGAAACTAGAAAAAATAGTTAAACAACGGTTTGACTTCACCGCAGGTTTGAGTTTGGGCGTTATTCCGCCAATGATGACCCAAAAGATGAGTGACAATGAAGATTTCATGTTAGAAGAGCACTAACGAGGGATAGAAATGGACGAAAAAATCCTAAAAAAAGAAGAGATAGGAAAGCTATACGAGTATTTAGCCAGATATTATACTTTTTATGCTCCTGTAAAAGCGAATGGGCAACTATCTTATAAAAAAATCGACAAGCCCGAAGAAATTGAGCTTGATTTTCTCAATTCTAAAGTTCCACCTAAGGAAATAATTTTTCCTCGAATGCAAACGCT
>JAEOUI010000194.1 GCA_016839425.1 Promethearchaeota archaeon | reverse complement strand
ACTATTAAAAACCAGAGTCTTCTTTAGAGCATTTAGATGATTGAAAATCCTTTCATATCGTTAAAGAGATACGAAAAATATTGCGTGTTTTTTTCGGTAGAAAATCAATTCAAGCAGGCAAGAGTTTAATATTTTTTTGCATTTCACATGTATTTATGCCCAAATAGAGCATCTCATATATAATATTCGACTTATAAAGCTTTGGGATTCATTCATTAGAGATCAGACGATTTTGGAAAAAAAGTACTAACTTGCACCAAATCGATCTTCTTCATAATTCTGAATTTTGTCGTGAGATTTTTTTGGTTTTTTTCTTAACATTCTTCTCGACATACCAAAATCTTTAAATAGATAAACGATAATAACAATATTAAGCAACAATAAAATTTTCAAAAAATAAGAAAAATAATAAGTGGAGGAATGAAATTAAAATGTCCGATTACATTTCATGGAGTCCTATTCGAAGGTTAATGAAGCACAATGGCGCTTTAATCGTAGCTCGAGACGCTGTCGATGAGTTAGTTGATTGGATGGGCAAAAGTGCAGAAGGCATCACCAAAAAAGCCTTACAATTAACCAAGCACTCCAAAAGAAAGAAAATTACCCGAGACGACATCTTACTTGCTATCAAGTACTTCAAGTAAAATCAACGAGTAATAACTTAATCTATTCTTCTATTTTTTTCTTTTTTTAATCTTATAATAAAAGTAGAACCCTTGTTTCTTCCCTCTGATTCAGCGAGAATCAATCCTCCATGTAGTTCAACAAGTTCTTTAGCAATATATAATCCAAGTCCAGGACCTTCTATACGAACATCTAATCCCTTACCATATCTTTCAATTTTACCAAATTTTTTGAATAGCACATCTTTTTCTTCATCAGTAATTCCTACTCCATTGTCTTTTACCTTGATATCAATATATTCGTTTGTATCTTCAATATTTATCTCTATTTCTCCCCCTGGAAGCGTATTATTAATTGCGTTAGAAAAAATATTGGAAAATGCTTGATTTAGTCTGTAATTATCAATATTGAAAAAAATTTCGTCCGGAATGTTTAAAATTACATTAATATCATACTGGTCTGCGAAGCGTGATAAATTCATAACACCATTTCGAACGAGTTCTGATAGGTTTCCATTTACAAAGTTTAGCTCGATCATCTTTGATTCAAGCATTATGACATCTATAAGGGTTTCTACGAGATTTTTTAATCGAATTCCCCCTTTATATACGATTTCTACAAGTTCAAGCATCTCATCATTTAAATCTTTTTTATAAATCTCTATAAAAGCTTGAGTTGCGCCATAGATAGAGGTAGTTGGAGTTTTTAACTCGTGAGATATTCGAGTTATTAATTCGTTCTTAATTTCGTTAAGTTCACGCAATTTTTCTTCAGAACGGACTAATAACTTCTCAAAGTATGTAATGATAGGAACGATCATAAAAAGAGTTGCGTAACTTATTGCAACGATATAGCTAAATTCCCAAACACCCGATAAATTTAAACTATCTAACACTGAACAAGTTATACCAAGGGCTCCTGATGCTTGGAACAAGAATAATGATATGTGTCTTGGAGTTTTTTTTATTTTGAACAATTTTAAAAGAATCACGCTAGATATTATTGAAAGGCAGATTATTATCAATTGAATAGCCATTACAATTGAAAAGAAGAAAGTAATGAAAAATACAGGATAAACATTTTTTATCCTAATTTTTATTGGTTTTTCCTTGTTGTATTCCACTAAAGATCCAATTATAAACAAAATCAAACCAATGAAGAGAAAAGTATTTCCAAGTAGACGATAAGATTCGCCAAATACTCTTAAATAATAGAAAAAATAACCCACTGGTACAAAAGAATATCCTGGTAAGTAAAATTTTAAATCTCTAGTTTTAATATACACAATAAAGAAAATGAGGACTCCAAACATTAGGAAAATGCTAATTTGCAAGTCTAATATTGACTCATCTATCATTTTATTATACAAGGATTAATGGAATGATTCTTCTAAAATTATGATCATATATTTACAATAAAAATTTATTCTAAAGTTAAATTCAATCGTTTGGTGATGATGTTTATTAATTTAAAAGACAATTGAAAAATTTCAATTTTAGTCCAATGGGATTTATAACATTTAAACCATGACTATATAACTAATGAAATTTCAGCTCTGAAGATATGATTAAGAGCTATATTCAATGATACGACAAGTTAATTCTTTCTAAAATCTAATAAATCTGAAATGTTTATATTAGGTAGGAATAAGTTAAAAAAAATTTCTAAGAAATTTAAATTAAAATTTGAAATTTATTAGCAATGAACATCAAAGGGTTAAACGAAGAAGAGCAAGAAGTCTTATATTTAGTAAAAAAATTTCTTAAAAAAGAACCCTTCGTTCAAATCATTGAACTTATCAACTTCATAGATAATCGTCTTAGAAATAACGAGAATTATAACAGGAATAAAATTGAAAAAATTGTTAAATCTCTCATAAAAAAAAATATAATCTTGATAGGATCTAGCATTACAAGAGGAGATATTTTTAATACACCATTGCGTGGAGAGATTTATCAATACATTCGAAAAAATCCTGGAATTAACATAAACGATGTCAAAAGCAAGTTTAATATTGGAAGTAATCAAACTTTATGGCATCTACGGATGTTAAACGATTTT
>JAEOUI010000193.1 GCA_016839425.1 Promethearchaeota archaeon | reverse complement strand
TTCTGATCCCATTTCAGCGCTACCCGCATAAAATAAAATATCTGAAGCGTTTAAGCCGTGTCCAAAGAGATCCTCTTCAGAATAAATTTTTGATACTTTTGGCTTTCCTATTGTAAGAGTTCCCGTTTTGTCAAAAATAAGAGTATTCATATTACTTATGGCTTCTAGAGAATCACCTCCCTTAATTAACAATCCATTTTCTGCACCTTTTCCTGTTCCGACCATTACGGCCGTGGGGATCGCTAAACCCAAGGCACAGGGGCACGATATAACAACTACTGAAGTAAAAACTAGAAGAGCAATTTCAAGACCTAGTCGTGCAAATACAAACCAATATATAAATGCTATTGATGCGATCAATACTACGATAGGGACGAAATAGTTTGAAACTTTATCTGCTAATTGCTGTTTAGCTGCCTTTCTACTCTGGGCTTGCTTAACGAACTCGATTATTTGAGATAAGAGCGTTTCCTTCCCAATCTTTTCCGTTTTTATATTGATAAGTCCTGTTTGATTAATTGTTGCCCCTATTACTTCATCATCTAATGCTTTTCTTGCATATTTACTCTCTCCTGTAATCATAGACTCGTCAATTTTAGTTTTTCCCTTGACGATCCTTCCATCTACAGGGATTTTTTCTCCAGGTCGAACGATTAAAACATCGCCTATTTGAATCTCCTCTATTGGAATTTCTATTTCTTTACCATCTTTCAAAATAGTGGCTGTTTTTGGTTGTAATCCAATCAATTTTTTTATTGCTTCGGATGTTTGTCCTTTTGTTTTATGTTCAAAATATTTACCTATGAGTAAAAATGACAAAATCATGCTCATTGCCTCATAAAAAGTTTTCCCTGCAACAATATTAAATGTCGTTAAAATAGAATAAACAAGCGCAGTTGTTGTTCCTAATGCTACGAGCACATCCATATTAGTAGATTTATTTTTTAAAGATTTATAAGCTCCTTTTAAGAAAAAAGTTCCTGCAATTCCATAATTACCAATTGCCAAGAGTAATAATAATATATTGCGAGTAAATGATGCAGGAACAAACCAACTAATCGGAGTGATGATTAGTGTAAATATTAAAGAAACAGTTAAAATACGAAAACGATAACTCATTTCTTGTTGATGTTTCTCTATTTCTTTATCAATTACACCTGCAGCTTTTTCGATCGAAACGCCTAATTTCTTTATATTTGAATATACCTGATTTTCATGTAGTTTAAATTCGTTAAATTCAACAAATATTTTCTGAGCATTGAAATTGCCCCTGACATTATGAATCCCGACAATATTTTTAATATCTTCGATAAGTTGTTGAAATTGGTTCTCAGTGAGGGAATCTAAGATTATAAATTCCATCCTTGCAAGTGAAGATTTATATCCAAGATCTGTAATTGCTTTATTAAAATTATCGTAACTTGTTTTTTTTGGATTGTATTCAACGGTTGCTTCTTCGTTAGCAAAATTAACTACAGAACTCTTGACTCCTTCTAGACCTTTTAATTTGGTTTCGATTTTAAATGCACAAGAGGCGCATGTCATTCCTCCAAGTTTAATTTTTATTTTATCATTACTTAATTCTTCCATCTAATTATTGCTCCTATTGATTTCCTATTAAAATTTATTAACTTTAGTAAATATAGGTTTTTACTATAAAATATAGAATAATTGAGTGTTTTACAACATAATAAAAAGCGTTTTATACTGAAAAATTTAAGAAAAATCAGCGAAAAGAAGAAAATTATATTAATTACATTATTTCGAATTATTTTGCTTATATTTATTTATTGCGGCATGTAATGCATCAGCTGCCAAGTTGCTACAATGCATTTTCACGGGGGGAAGTCCATCTAGAGCATCAGCAACATCTTGTCTCGTGATTTTTAACGCATCATCTAAGGATTTTCCTTTCGCCAATTCAGTTATCATACTAGATGTGGCAACAGCAGCACCACATCCAAAAGTTTGAAAAGATATATCCTTGATTTTATCATTTTCTATTTTTAAATAGATGTACATTAGATCTCCACAGGTCGGATTTCCCACTTCTCCTATAGCGTCAGCATCTGGAATCTCACCCATATTTCTTGGATTTTTAAAGTGATCCATTACTTTTTCTGAATACATTATAATACCAATTTTATAACATTCTATCTATGGTTTTAATAAAATTATGTCATTAAAAGTTAATGTTAATCAATTATAAATAAATAAAATTCCAATAATAAAATGAGATTAAAAATAAAGATAAAAAAAAGTTAATAATCTTTTATGGTTAAATATACCATAGTTTGGTTTAATAATTGATAGGCTATTTCTCCAAAAGTAATAGGTCCGGTAATTTCTCCCGTTTTTTTACCCTCTAATTCTGAATATAAATAATTCAAGATGCAATTACATGAAAATATTATTGTATCCCCTTCTTGAGGCATTTGTGATCTAAATAACGAAACATAATCCTGTATCTCTTTTGCGTGTTTGTATTCAATTCCCTTGAATACGGGAGCATAAAAATTAACGGTTTTAATATCTTCATCTACCGATTGGAAACTAATATTTATCATTGCTCCAGAGTAATTAGCAACGAGTGGTAATTGAGTATTGATTCCTTTTTCTTTTATATATTCAGCAAAATTTTGTTTTATTCCATTAATTATTGCTTCTTTTACGCTAAATCCATTATCTTCAAAACTAATTATATCTCCTGTCCCTTGTTCAAAAATGTTTACAATGTTTATTTCAGCATATTTAGTATCAGGAATTTTAATATGCATTAGAATCGCTCCATCGTCTCGAATTTCTCTAGTAATACCATTTATTATTTTTGGCGTAATTTTACCCAAATCATCTAATAAAATTCCAGAAATCCACCCTATTAATGGTCTTGTCGCAAATCCCTCATAATTTGGACCGTTTATAGCAAAGGAGAGATGAGTAGAAGAAGAAGCAGGAATTATTATAAAACTAAAGGTCTTTTCGGGTTCTTCTATAAAGACATTCTTTAAAGAAGCTTCGTCGTGCATAATTATACTTAAATCTTCAATATAGGATGGGAGTTCTGTCACATAAAGCTTTTCCTTGGTCATGAGTCCACCTTGCTCTCCAATAAAATATGGAATCGTTCCTCCAATCCACGATCCTTCGGGCAGTTTTTTTAATAATTCTTCGTCCCCGGCTATGAGTAAGGCTTTACCATTCTTAATTTTGTTTGAAACATCGTCTACATCAAACATGACTTGGTTCAATTTAATCCCTCCTTAATTATTTTTAGATCTTCTTGAATGCTTGGAAGCTTGATTAATTTATTAAAGAATTTTTTCAATTCTATAATGCAATCTTCGATTACTTCTTTTTTTTTTGATTCTTCGCTTAGCCGAATATTAATTCTCAAACGCGAAAGCAAGATTCTTAAAGCTAAAGATTTGAAATTGTATGGATTATCTTCTATTAAAATTCTTTTCCATTTTAAATCCGAAATTGCCATTATTTCCATTTGTTTTCACTTTTAATGTGTTATCAAAAATTGGAATAATATCTTAATCTAAGATTTATAATTTAAATATAAGGAAAAACAAGATTTAGCAATAATTATAATTTTATATTGAAAAAAAATTCCCAGATGCATTTTTATATTCTTTCTCATATTTAAAATTAATAAAGAAGGGAAAAATTAAAAAATGAAAAAATTTCAATCCATTTCTCAAGGCTTTAGAAAATTTAAATTATATATTGGAAAACCTTCAATTAAAGTATTGTTTTTAAGTCTTACCATTATTACTTTCCTATTTACTTCGCTAATTGATAGTAATATCAAATCAAACGAGAAACAAACCATTTCTTTTAATACAAGAAGCTCAAGGTCATGGTTTTTCAATGAATCTATTGAAATTGATGATTTAAGTATTAACAATTGGGAATGGGTCGAAACTCAAGAGTGGTGTGATGGTAGTGGAACAATTGAGGATCCTTATGTTATAGAAAACATTACCATTGACGCTAAAAATAGCGGATCGTGCCTAAAGATATCTAATTCGCAAGCATATTTCATCATTCGAAATTGTACTCTTTATAATTCAAGCTTGGGAATTGAAGCAGGGATTAATTTAATTAATACATCAAATGGTCAAATCCTTGAAAATAATTGTTCTAATAATTATTCAGGTATTTTATTAGAAAATTCTAACAATACTATTATAAATCAAAATTTAGCAAACAATAATAATTGGCATGGAATTTTTTTATCTAATAGTAATTATAATCTGATATCTGAGAATACCTTAAATAACAATTCAATTAATGGATTATTATTAAATCCTTATTGTAATGATAATATCATTACAAATAATAATGCGTCTCATAACACTGAATCAGGAATATGTTTAATTACTTATTGCAATAATAATTATATTTCAAAAAACAAATTAGTTAATAATTCAGATTATGGGATTTATTTATGGTCGAATTGCATATATAATATAATCTCGGAGAATAACATTTACGATAACGGAAAATATGGAATATATTTACGAACAGGATGCGAAAGTAATTCGATAATGAACAATAATGCAAGTAATATAAATTCTAATAATCAAGAATTTGGAATATATATATGGAATTGTGTTAATAATGAAATTTTAGAAAATATTGCACAAAACAATACTGATTCGGGGATTTATATTTATACTAGTTCATCCAACACAATATCGGGAAATGCTTTTATTAATAACACCAAATATGGAATATCTCTTAAAACAGGTAATCAAAATGAGATATGGGAAAATTCTTTCATTAATAATGGAATAAACGCCATTGATAATGGAACAGATAATATGTGGTATTATAATGAAAAAGGTAATTATTGGGACGATTATCCGGATATTTATTATATAAATGGAATTGGAAAGTGGCCTTATAATATTTCGGGAACAGCAGGGAGTAGTGACAATTTTCCGTTAAACGATTCAACGCCCGTTCCGAATTTTATGGCAAGTGAAATAGAAGTTGTAGCAGGTCAAACAATTCAATTTACATATAATGGAATTGGAGGAAATCTACCCTTTTATTACAAATGGGATTTTGGAGACGGAAGCTCTGGATCAAAACTTCAAAATCCAGAACACATTTATGAAACAGCAGGAATTTACGATATTTCGCTCTCAGTTGTAGATATACAAGGAGATAATAATTCTATATCAAGAACAGAATATATTGAAGTACTTCCAGATTCAACTCCCCTAGCTAGTATCAATGTAAATGCTACGATAATTTACGAAGGGGAGTGCATACAATTCATTTATACGGGAAGTGGTGGAAACGATCCACTTACTTTTGATTGGGACTTTGGAGATGAAACACCTCATTCTAGTTTAAACTCAACTTTGCATTCCTACAAATCAAACGGTACTTATATAGTATCATTGATAGTAACCGATAGAGATGGAGATAGATCAACTGCTAATATGACAATTTTTGTAAAGAAATCTTCAAATTTAACATCTAATCCAGAATTTGCTTTTGAAATTATCTTAATCACTCTCTTAATTATCATTATTCCTTCTATTGCAGGGATTAGCATCTTTCTATATAGAAAGAAAAATATTTCAAAATTAGCAATTAATCGGACATATAATGAACAAAGATTTGATTTCAAAGGAAATAAATATACCAATGCAAAGTCAAATAAGATTATTAAACCCCTTCAAAATAACTTTCTAAAAAAAGACATTAATAAGGAAAGGAAAGAAATGGCTCAAACTGAATCTGAAATGATAATTAAAAAGCAAGAAATTATTTGCTTGGTACATAAAGGACCTATCAGAGGAGAAAATGTTTATGTTTGCCCCCACTGTAGTGCTTTTTATTGCAAATTTTGTATAAAAACGCTAAGAGAAAAGGGAGAGAAATGTTGGGTATGTAATAACAACTTAGATTAATGGTTGATCAATTAAGCTTGATAAAGTGTCTTTCTTGCGATATTGATACAGACTGAACGCCTAATTCTTTGACTTCTTGGGCCAAATCTACTAGCTTTCGAGGATTTTGGTGGAAAAAACATACTTGTTTTGGTTCTAAAATCTTAATGGTTTCAAATAATTGTATTTTATCTCCATGAAGTTTTATTCTTAAATTCGGCGCAAAATGATTCAATAACATTGCTCGGAATGGCACTTTCCATTCTTCATTAAAATATATGAGAGGGTTTTTGGAATCAGGTTTCCGAATTACATAGGGTTCAAATTGCTTATTAATCTCTGTTGATCCATCTTCTACTCCTTCTGAAGTATCTTCGTTTTCAAAATCTTCTTCATTCTCTATAATATCATTATCTTGCTTTGGGATATCCGTTTTGATTTCAGAAATAGTATCAGATTCTTCTGATACTAATTTATCTCCTTGGTCTTCAATTTTTGATTCCGTATCAGTATTTTCTCTAGTAATTTCTGTTTCCTGCTTTTCTTCATTTTCAGAAGGATATACTAAGGAAACACCTGGTTCTTCATGAATGGCTCCTGCTAAGTAAATCATGTTATGTGGGTTTCGAGCAACGATATTAACTGCATTTCTAATAATGCCATAAGACAAATCGGGAGGGTGAGATATTATGATATTATTTTTTTTCTTAAGAAATTCCATATCAGAATAATCGAACCATCTGAATTTAATGGAATTGAACGGATTAGCTTTGTCGCGAATGAGTTTTGAAATTGGTCCATAGATATATTCGTATCTATGGTTAATTACTTGAATGTTTTTTCGCACCATCATATCAACATAGATGTTGGGTCTTTTTTGATAATTTCTTCTTAACTGTTTTTTTCTAAAATAGCGCCATATAGTCAGCATGAAAGTGATTGCTAAACTCGAAGGATCGGCCCCAATCAAGCAATTATCTCCATATTCTGCTTTCTGCTCCAAAAATAACATCAAAGAATTTATCTGGTCGTTCATGTTATCAAATTTTTCGTAAGCGCTTGTAGAATCTATTAATAAATAATCGATTGGTCGAGAAATTTGTTCTAAAAATTTTCTTGTACCAGCAAATGGCGTGTAATCCCAATAAGTATAATCTCCTGTATATAAAAATCGGAAATTCTTTATCTTCGCCATGATCATAAGTGCGCCTGGCATGTGCCCTGCGTGATAAAAAGATAAATAACATTTATTATTTTGAAATTTAATTTTTGTTCCATTTTCTACATAAATTACATTTCTAATTATTTTTCGATATAATTCGTTTTCGATTGTATCGTGAGTGTCTTGCTTGAGAAAATCTGAATCTCTTAGCAAATAGAGATCGAGCGTAATACGGGAACATAAAATTGGTACATCAGGAAAAATCTCAATTAATCTTTTTAATCCATTGAGGTGGTCGAAATGGCTATGACTAATGAATATTGCGTCAATTGTGGGTTTTGTAAGAAATTCTTTTAATGGAAAGTATTCTTTTTCCTTTACTATATCATCTTGATTTAATTCTTCATCTGATCCATCAAGCTTTTCAAAATGGAGAGATTTATCAATTTCTTCTAAATTTTTTGATTCTTCTTGAATTTCATCAGGAGATATAATCGCTTCTTGTTTTGAAATAATAGAAAAAAATTCATCAATATTTTTGAAGTCTTCCTCGAAAATACCACAATCAAGTAAGATATTAAAATTCCCTAATCTCAATATGTGACAATTATGATTTGGTTTTAAAGATATGGGAAATAAGGATACATCAATTTGCTGGTTTGGATTGGAAGGTGACAAAAGGAATTTCGATTCAATAAACGAAATATCGTATCTTTTTTCAATGTTATCAATAGCAATCGAGATATCGCTCTGCCCTACGGGTACGCCTGTAATGTAAAAATACCAACCATATTTATTAACCAAATTTTTTAATTCTTCATACATTTTATCCCCTATAAGCGATTTTATTACAATGACTCTTTCTTCGGCATAGTATATGATTTTTCCAATTGCTTTTTTCTCTTTTAACGGTATGGCTTGATTTTTTTTAAAAAAGTCATCCAAGACATCATGAATGGACATTTGGGCAACATTTTTCTTTCTCATTAAACTTAAATATTGAAAATACTCTTTAGTGCTATATAGCGAACGCATGTTTATTTTTTGTTTGAGAGGAATTTTTTTCTCTTCAAAAGGGTATTCCATAACGCTAATAGTTTTTTCTTGTTTCTGAGGCTTTTGTTCCTTAGATTTCCTTTGCTTATTGTCTGGTGCTAATAATTCTTCTTCAGACTGTATAACGAAAAAAAACCATCCATAAGAATTTACGAGTTCTTGGCGCTTCCAAATGATTTCTTTACCTTGATCCGTGACAAGCATTATTACTCGCTCTTTAGGAAAGTAAATAATCTTAAAGATGGATTCTTTAGTTATTTGAGGGATGCTTGTATTTTCAATAAAGAAATGCTGAATTACTTCGTCTATATTCTTTTGAAGTATCTTTCTTTCTTCCATTGATTTTAGTTTCATCTTATAAGATTTAATTTTAAACTTGGAAGGTAAATTTTCTTTCTTTTCTAATGAAATTACCTTATCAGCGATCCTTAGTTCCTCAGTACTCATTATTTAAATATATTAATTGCTTTCCAAAAAATTATTTTGTTTTTAATGATTTATTGTCGTTAATTTTAATTTTTCTCATAATTCAATCTCTGAGAGATAAAAATTATAATATTGTTTAAATTTTTGATATTTTTGCATTTTCTACTGATATGGCGTTATTTAAAGTTCATTTAATATCATTTTTTCAATAACCATTTGGAATTTATAAGATTATTTATAAAAATATTATTAATCATGATTTTCGGAATTGCAGGAATTTTCAAACATGTATTTAACTCCTTTTTTGAGAGGGGACATTTTTCTAAGTCTTTCTATGATAGGAGGCAATTTTTCCAAAAAATAATCAACATCATCATTCGTGGTAAATCTCCCAAGCGTAATTCGTAAAGAACCATGAGCGTCTTCAGGTCGTAGACCAATTGCGAGTAAAACATGAGATGCTTCTAAAGATGTTGACGAGCATGCTGATCCCGTGGAAGCTTCAATGCCCTCAATATCAAGACTTAACAAAATAGATTCTCCTTCTATATATTTGAACCCAAGATTCACATTATTAGAAAGCCTTTGAGTTGGATGACCGTTTAAATATGAATCTTCTATATTTTCAATTACTTGCTTGATTATTTTATTCCTTAATATTGTTTCTCTTTGAATTTCTTCATTCATTTCATCTTTAGCTATCTCAACGGCTTTAGCAAAGCCAGCTATTCCAGGTACATTTTCAGTACTAGGTCTCATTTTTCTTTCATGTCCACCTCCATGAAATAATGGTTCGATGTACTTACCCCATCCTTTTCGCATTCCCTTATTGCGAATATAAAGCATCCCAACACCCTTAGGACCGTATAATTTATGAGAACTTGCAGAAAGCAGGTCAATGTTCATTTCGTTTACATCGATCGGTACCTTTCCAAAAGCTTGGACTGCGTCAGTATGAAAAATAATATCGTGCTCTCTAGCAATCTTCCCAATTTCTTTTATCGGTTCAATGGTGCCTATTTCGTTATTAGCAAACATTATCGAAATTAAAATTGTCTTTTCAGATATTGCTTCTTGTAATTTAATAGTGTCGATTAAACCATATTTATCAACAGGGAGATAAGTGACATCAAATCCTATTTTTTCTAATTCTTTGCAAGGTATCTCAATGGCATGATGCTCGATGGAGCTAGTAATGATATGATTACCCTTTTTTCGATTTTTTAAAGCTATTCCCTTAATTGCAATATTGTCTGACTCTGTTCCAGAGGACGTAAAAATGATATCTTCAATATTGGCATTGATGAGAGATGCCACCTTTCCTCGAGAAGTTTCGAGAACTTTATGAGCATTTTGACCTATTGTATGGATACTTGAAGCATTTCCAAATGATTCTTTGAAATGCCTGTTAATTTCGTCTATTACTCTTGGATCCATTGGAGTTGTTGCTGCATTATCAAGATATATAAATTTGTTCATCACAATCAATTCGAAATTAAGATTTAATTTAGATTATGTAAATTATTAATTGTCCAAGAGATTAAAATAGTTTATTCTAATGATAAGTAAAAAAAATGACATGAAAATCTTCTTTACTATCTTTATTGTTAAGTTTTATAAAGAAGATTGAATTTTCATTACGAAATAAATGATAGTTGATATTTTATAATGTTCAAATTATTATGGGGCATTACTGGTTCGGGATATTTAATTAAAGAATCAATTGATCTAATGAAAAATCTCCAAGAAAATAACGAGATTAAAATTACAGTCATATTATCTCAAGAGGGTGCCGTTGTCGTAAAATGGTATAGGCAATGGTTATATCTAA
>JAEOUI010000192.1 GCA_016839425.1 Promethearchaeota archaeon | reverse complement strand
TTCCAAGCCTAATACGAGATGGGCATCGTTCATTGGAATTGTAGGAGATATTAAATCTTCAACATCATATTTTTGATCTAAAGAATATATCTGCCCGTCAATGAGGTATCTTATAGTAGCTAAGACCGAGCCTTCCATGCAGGATTATTGCTAAACACGCAAAAATCTCTCTGCGAAACGCCTCTGGTCTCCGTACCAACGACATTTTTTATTAATTTAGACCTCAAACCATATTCTCGTAATATATTACCTAAAAGTACAACACCTTGACCGCCCACACCTGTTAATAATATGTTATATATGTCTCCTATTTTATTCTCACTTTTTTCATTATTCTTCTTTTGTAAATGGTAAGGAGAAATAAAATTTAATTATTATTACTAAACAACGATATAATTCAGGACTACTTTTATTAAATGCTTGAAATATATTCTTTTATTTTATAATCTTTCTTGAGACTTGTAGCACGAATATAAATCCAATTAAATAGAAAAATGACAAAACTTTAGTTATTAAGATAGATCGAGAATGATATTCCACTTCCCTATTTTCCCGCGAAAAGAAGGAAAGACTTAAATATGGTATGTTACCACTAGACTATCAAGTAATTTACTTTACTTTCGGGGATAAAAAAAGCTGTAATGATTTTAACCGAATCTCCTTAAGATCTTAAAATTATTATAAATAAGATGTGATTGAAATTAAGGATAATGCCTTTTTGCTTAGCGATAAGGATTCCAAAGAGAGAAGCGTGCAAGTACAATGCCCAACTTGTCACCTTAGTAGTATCATACATATTCCAAAAAATATGATAAAAAAAATTGGTTTAACTACGATTTCAATTCCAAAAGATACTATTTGCAAGCATCAATTTCAAATATTCTTAGATACGAGTTTGACTATTCGAGGATATCAAATAGTTGATTTCGAAGTAATTGAAGGATCTGGTATAATCAATTTCAATTGTAAATTATGTAATGCTAGTATTAGATTTAGTACTAATGACAAGAACTCTTATCTCGCAATGGAACCATATGAGCGATTTTTGGGAAAGGAATTATGTGCTTTCAAGGTCATCCATTATTACAAAAACGAAATGCATGTAAACACAGTAATAGTAGAAAAAAATGGAATCGTGATTGATATTATCAAATCTAACGCCGTGAAATTAGAACAATTCAATGATAAAAAGCAATTAAATTTAAAGTTCTTTAATTATACCGATGAGAGCAAAAAAGTAATTAAATCGCATCAGCTTTACGATATGCTTGTTTTCTTTAACCTTTCCGATCATTGGATGTATAATTTGGTTTGTTCTCCCCTATTCGATGCAGTTGAACTCACTCATATTATTTACAAACGGATTCAAGAAGTAATGAGATTTTATTCAGAAGTTCCATCGTATATGACTTTCTCGATTGCCGATAAATTATTTCACTTATGGATTTATGAATCAAACATACTATGTATGAACCTAAAGAACGAAAGAAATATCGCTTGGTTAAAACCCATTCTCCCAGAATTTCTACAACAATGCTCGTTAAAAGACAAGTTGATTTCCGATTGTCCACGATTACTTCTTTTAAGCGATTTTTTTAAAGAAAACGAAATTCTTGATGAAAAAATACCTCTAATTAAGCGATTTCTTCTCGATGATCTGTTATATTCAAGGATTCAACTAAAGTATTTAGATAGCATCGATCAAATTCTTAAAAAGCTCATATCTGAATTTAACATTGATAAAGTATTCGTTTTAGCTTTTTTTTTTCAAGATAAAAGCATCGTGGACTTTACTAAAAGATTAGGAAATTTTCAAGATTTTGAAGAATTCATAAATATGATTGATTTCATTAATCGGAGAGGGTTACTCGAATGATATATGTCGTATATTTATAATTTTGATTTTTATTCATTTTAATTATCCTTTAAATTCCGCAATATCGTTGTTTTGCGTATCATATTATTTGGACACGACATTTTGCAAACACCGGGACATATCTCAGGAACACATCTAGCCTCGTCAATGTAATATATGGTTTCTGTTTCAAATATATCAAAATCGTTATCATCACTGTCTTTTCGCACTTGTTTAGCATTTATTGCTGGACAGCCCAAGACATCAATGCACTCGTTGCACTTCACGCAAGATTCCGATAGAGTGTAATATGTTTCAATGTCTTGCTCTTTTTTACCTTTAGGCTGTCTTTTTAGCCTTCTGTACTTTTCCAAGGTGCATTCTTCTTTAATAATGATGACTTTAATCCCTTTTTTCTGGAGCGTGTTTGAAAAAATTCTTTCAAGCTTATGAAGGTCATAAGCGTCAGTAATCACTAGATTTTTTATTCCTAAATTTTCAAGAATGCTAATCAAATCGACACCAATTTTATCTACGCTCGATTTTGTGCCGAAATGCTTAATGGCATCTCTTGGTGTGGCAAGGTGCTCTTGATGTCCTGTCATTGCCGTCCAGTCGTTGTTAAATAACAAGATCGTGATATCAAGGTCGTTTTTAAGTGCGTTTAATAACGGTTGGATTCCCGAATGAAAAAAAGTTCCATCTCCAATAAAGGCAATGAGTTTTTGTTTTTCTGGATTAATTGCGTGGACCATTCCTTGAGCTATTCCTATTCCTGCACCCATACATACTACCCAGTCTAACATTTGATACGGATAGGCCTCAGAAAGCGTGTAGCAACCAATATCTCCCGAATAGATAAATTCCCAACCTTTCGTTTTTCCAAGTTCGGTAACAACTTTTTTAAGTTGATAAAACACGGGACGGTACTGACACCCAGGACAGAATGTGGGCTCTCGAATGGGCAGAGAAGGGATTATTTCTACAAGAGCGCTCTCTTTTCTCTCAATATTGCTCAATATTTCTTTATTTACATGATTGAAATGGTTTGCTAAAAACCTGATCACCTGTTCCGTGCCTAATTCGCCTGTTTTGGGTAAAAAATCCTTACCATGTATATTTATGTTTTTAATATTGCCCGAAAATTTCCAAAACGCTTCCTTAACACATAATTCTAGAAATGGTTCTAGTTCCTCCACTACTAAGATTGTTTCTAAATGAAATTTTTGTGCAAATTCAATGAGTTGCGCTCTATTAATTGGATAGATCAACCCTAACTTGAGTATGGGGGGTTGAATTTCCAAAGCGTGACAGGCTTCGACAACATAGCTATAACAAATTCCACTAGAAACAACTCCGATGCTATTTTTACTATTACTCCATTTAATCGAATTGAAAGTTTCAAATAAGTCCCGTTTTATTGCAAGTTGGCTAATTTTTTTATAATATTCTTGTTGATTTGTCTTGGCTTTCCATAACGTGTTCACGTAACGCGTTGGATTTTTTTCAAATCGACCCATCTTATCGTGTTTTTCTATTGAACCATATTCAACAATTCCTTGACTATGGCAAAGGCGGGTAGTTACATGAATATAAATTGGTATTTGATAAACTTCTGACAATTTAAGTCCTTCAATTACGAATGTCTTACACTCTTGAACTGTAGAAGGTTCGATGATGGGAATTTTAGTATGCAATGAATAAAACCGATTATCTTGAGCATTTGTAGAAGATAAAATACCAGGATCGCCACCACATATGATAAGCATTCCTCCATTCGTTCCTGAATAAGGAAATGTGTGTAAGGGATCTGCTGCTACATTTAATCCAACATGCTTAAACATCGCTACACTTCTCAAGCCTGCCCAACTCACTCCAATACAGGATTCTAAAGCAATTTTCTCGTTTAAAGCGTAATCAAATGTAAAAGACTGATCTGTTTCTGACAAGTATTTTAATAAATCTCCCACCTCGCTTAATGGTGTTCCAGGATAATTAGCAGAAAATTTAACACCCGCTTCAAAGATACCTCTCGCAAAAGCTTCGTTTCCTGACATCAATATTTTTTTTCCAGGTTCGTCTTTAAATAACTTCGAAATCTCCGTCAACAACATTACCTCAAATACTAAGGAGTGATTTAAATATCGCTAATATTTATAAATTCTAATCCTAAATAAATTAAACCGAGATTTTATAAAAAATCCTTGTTAAAGAGTAAATTAATTCCAGTCTAGCTTTTCTATAAAGGATTCTACACCTTCTTCGGGATTAAATGAGATATGAGGTTTAGCAACCTCTGGAAAAGCAAGAACGGGATCTTTATATCTTCCAGTGTAATTAATTACTATATTCTTAGATTTAATGTGTTCCAACGATTTTAGTAACCCTACAAATGCGATAAAACCGCTCCTCTCTAAGTTAAAATACCTCAATCCGATATTCTCGTTAGAATAAACTCCAGCACGCAATAAGCATTGTAGAACTTTTTCTCGTTCTTGGTATAATTCTTCCTCCGAAACGCGAGCACCAATTACCTGACCACCCTCTTCTCTCCATTGAATGTATTTTTTTACAGAATAAATCGGTTTAGTGCTCCCGAGAGTTGTTTCAAAACTGGCTGTTTCGTACTTCCCGTTCTCAATGAGTTCAAAGGGATCTCCTCCATGTGCATGTTCCTCTAATGCGTCAATGGTGGGAGAAGATGGTCCATTTGTGGTTTGAACTACTAATATCTCAGTGTTAGTTTTAAATTTTCGAGATGCCTCTATTACTCCTGCTGGTCCCACTCCACCAGAGACCGTTTGAACAAAACAAGTGTCATTTAAAAGGTTGCATTTGTTTAAATATAATCCCATTTGTGCATAAGCAGCAGTTTTTAGATCCGCATTAGCAATGACGACATTGTGAGCCTCACGCAGTTTTTCGACTAAATTTGTAGCGAATATCCGAATACTGTCTAAGGTAGAATTTTTTAGTTCTATAAGTTTAACGCCAGGGTTGTCATAAAATGCACTTTTAGATACCTTGAAAGAAGAAAGAGCAGGAACAAGTAATAGACCTTTAAGATTTGCATTATTATTTTCCTGGTTATATTTCCGTAATGCTCTTGCCATCCCTTCTACTGTGTTCCCAGAAGATGTTGAGACAACATATTCGATATTTTCACCATCGTGAGCATGAAGTAAGTAGTTACAATCTATGTCCTTAAATGTGGGTGTTCCCCAACGTAAAATGAATAAATTCTTATCTTTTATTAAATCTTGAATTTTTTGAATTTTAACAGGGATCTTGGGATTAAATTGGGAAGATATAGATAATCCCGTCAGATCATAATATATATCGTCGCTAAATTGCCACTCCTTTCCTCCAATAAATTCAGACTCGTTAAAACTCATGATTTTAAGGTTTACATCCTATTTTATAAAAATTGATCTAAATGATTATTGGCACCATCCTGGCTCCTTAGGATTTTTTATTTCTTTGCATTCCTTTTTATAGGTACAATCAGAGCAGGCCTCGTGATTCGGGCAATAATTACCAAAACAAGATGGATAGTTGTTTTTTCTTGTTTCTTGTCCTGATTTTATATTGTCTATATTATCGATTTTCGTCACTTCTAGATCTATTCGGGAAAAATATTTGTTTGTAATTAATATAATTATAGAATTTTTTAAAACTCTTGCTAAGAAAGCTTTCTATCTATCGATTGAATTAAATTATTAATATTAATGCAAAGGTCTTAATTTTTATAAAGGGTTGCACCATTCAGGATCTCTTGGATGAGCTAGCATTAAGCATTTCTCTTGAAAAATACATTGACGACAGCTTGTATGGGTTTTGTCGTAGTTTGAGTAGCATTGCGGAAGATCGTCTAAATTTATTTCTTTCGCTTGTTGACTTTTTTGTACTTTTGGATATATATTAAGATCTATGACCATTGATCACAATATAGTGAACATCATATTTAAGGGTTGTGTTCAGACCGAAAATTAATAATGAACATTTTTAGCTCTAAATATATTTTTAGCTCTAAATATATTTTTATTCATAATAAATTCTAAAAGAACAAGATCTATGCACATTTTTTTAAGCTATAGTGTCCATATATATAGTAATGGTGAACAAAAGAATTATGATTGATGGTGATCAAAGGTGAGTAAAAACTCAAAAAACACTGAAAAAAAAACCATTCATACCACGATATCAGAAGAATCAAGCGAATTACTTGATAAATACGCCTCGCTCGAAGATGAAAATGGTGAAAAAATATATGGAAACAAATCTCGTGTTATTGAGAGGGCTTTAGAATTGTTAGAAGAGTATTATACACCTCAAAAAGGAGATTTAAATACGATTTGGAATAGAGCAAGAGAAGAACTAAATATGGTCCTTGTTGGAAAAACGACTTTCCTCGCTTATATCTCGGGAGATCATACAAAAGCATTTGAGGAAAATATCGCCGTGGATATACTTGAATGGTACGCACGGATGAGCATTGAAGATATGGATGTAAACGAAATCATTGAGTCGATAAAAAATGTTTGGCTTGCGGCGAATTATTTCTACAAGATAGATATTGAAGTTGGTAATAAAGGATCACTGCAAGTATCTTTTTATCACGACATGCATAGCCTGGCTTATAGTAAATATTGGGGTAATTATTTCACTACACTTCTTCAAAAACAAAAAAAATGCGAAGTAGAAATATTTCCACGCAGCGAATCGCTTATTTTACGTATAAACAAAAACAAATAAAGTAAAGTTAGTTATGCCGTTTCACACCGTTGATAGAAAACTATACGAAAGTATTAAAAAATCAGGAATTGATCTTCTCCTCTCTGTTCCTTGTGCCATGCTAAAAGGTATCATTGATGTTGTAAATAAAATTGGTGATATTCCATACATTTCTGTCACGAGAGAAGAGGAAGGCGTTGGTATCGCTGCTGGAGCCTCTCTTGGGGGAAAGACTCCTGCATTATTGATGCAAAATTCTGGATTAGGAAATTCAATAAATGCAATTAAATCCTTACTTCAATTATACGAAATCCCTGTTATATTTATTATGAGCCATCGTGGAGCAGAAGGTGAGAAGATCGCAGCTCAAATGCCTATGGGTCAAGTTACCATTGACTTGTTAAAATGCATAGATGTTGGTTTTGAAATCGTGGATTCACCTGAATCGATTGTAAACATCGAAAAAGCCGTACGAATAAGCCGAGAAACAAACAAGCCACAAGCCATATTGTTAAAAAGGAGATTATGGGGGGGATTTGAGTGAAACGATACGACGCTATTAAAGAAATTGCAAGAGCTATAAAAGACGAGTTGGTAATATGTAATTTAGGCGTTCCTTCGAAAGAACTTTATGATGCAAGCGATAGAGATAAAAACTTCTATATGATGGGTTCTATGGGATTAGCTTCTTCTATTGCGCTTGGTCTAGCGATTGCGAAACCTGATAAGAAAGTTTGGTGTATCGAAGGCGATGGGGCTCTTTTAATGAACTTAGGGAGCTTGAGCACCCTTGGAAACCTTGATATCAAGAATTTAACGCTGATTGTGATTGACAATGGGGTTTATGGATCGACAGGTGGACAAAAAACTCATACGAGTCAAGCGACTCGCTTGGAAGTAATGGCAATGGGTGCTGGTTTTAAATCGAGCAGGGTTATTACATCTCAGGAAGAGATTGTCCCCGTTTTAAAACAAGCTAATAATAATTGTAATTTTATATTGATAAAGACCGATCCTGGGAATTCTTCAGTAAAAAACATACCATTTTCTCCCATAGAAATAAAAGAACGATTTAAACGATCGATTGGATGACTATTGTTTAAAATCTATCAAATATTTTTTATAATTCAAACAAGGACTAATCTGATTTTATTTAATAATACTCAGAATTAAATAGTTGGTTTTTCACTATTTATTTGGTATGATTAAGTGTTTCTAAGATGAACAAGAAAATTAAGCTTTCATTTCTAATTATAATTTTTACAATTTTTCCTTTAATGTTTTTAAATCTTCCTAAATCTTTATCTAAAAATATTTTATCCCCTTATTCCAATCTAACATCTCAGATTTTCAACAATAAAAGCGTGATCTTGATGATTGGGGATGGATTTGGTTTCGAACAAATGGAACTAGCGCAACTAATAGAACTCGGGAAGGAAGGATCTCTTACGGTTGAAAACTTGTTGTATCATTTAGATGTAACGACTTCGAGCGCAAGTAATGTAATTACTGATTCTGCCGCTGCTGCAACTGCTATGGCTACGGGTTATAAAACGAATAATGGAATGATATCAATATCTCCTCTCAATTCTATTTTAGAAACGATCTTGGAAATGTCGAGAACTAATAATAAATCCACGGGGATAGCAACCACAACGGAAATAACGCACGCAACTCCCGCCGCATTTATGAGCCATGTTAGCTCCCGATCCAATTATGCCGAAATCGCCCGACAAATTGTCGAGGAATCCGATGTAGATGTAGTTTTGGGTGGCGGGCTTGTTCGTTTTGACCAAACAGATCTAGATACTTTAGAAGCAAAAGGTTATGATCTTGTTTATAATCGTACTTCCTTGATGAGCTCCTATTCGGAAAGGATATTTGGGCTTTTCTCCGATGCTCACTTGCCCTACGAGTTCGAAAGAGATATCGAAACGACGCCTTCCCTAACTGAAATGACCTTGAAAGCATTAGATCTATTAGATACTAACGATAAGGGATTCTTCTTGATGGTGGAAGGCGGGAGGATCGATCACGCTTGTCATGACAACAACAAGATTAACACGGCATTGGAAGCTATAGAATTCTTAAATGCTGTATCCCAAGTTATTTCATATCTTGACTCACGTCAAGATGTCTTGTTGATAGTGACCGCAGACCACGAGACTGGAGGGCTCAAAATTATTAATGATTCATTAAATAATACTCTTCCCTCAACAAGCAACACCTTTCTTGAGAACAAGTTGATAAGATTGGAAAGATTAAATAATGTGACTACGAGCTGGTCCACTACTGGGCATACTAGTAAGAATGTACCTTTTTTTAGTAATTCACTTAACTTGAATAATTTCGAAAATATGTCTACCATTGAGAACACGGATATTTTTAATATCATAAATCAATATCTTGAAATTCCTGAAATCCCCGAAGAAGAAGATGAAAATAATGACGATACGAGTTTTGAACCTATCTTTGATTTTAAATCATTGGGAAATTTATTATTTTTTTTTATTCTCATTTCAATCATTACAGTTTGCTTTAAATATCGATATCACATATAATAAAGCCTTATTCCAAATAAAATCTCAAAATTTTATTAATTCTCCTGTATCTATTTTCGAAGTAATGTAATCCATAAAAAATTGAAATCCTCGTAATGTAAAGGATTGAATCTCCGTTTTTTGACCGAAAGTCTGCATGTGTTTCAATTCTCCCTTTAATTTTGGGTGTTTCTTAAGGAACTCATCGTCAAGCATCTCTTGAACTTTTCTCATCTCTGCTTTTGTCATCTTAATCCGGTTACGTTCGGGAATGTCGTAGTCTTCTATGTCCGATGATGTTACTCCGAGCCAATAAAAATTATTTGTCGCAAGTCGAGAAGTTTCGTGAGCAGATTGGATGGTACCATATGTATATGCCATTAAAATTGATAATCCATGCGGATCTGCGTCTGCAAGTCCAAAGACGGGGATTTTCAATTCGTTAGTAATCTTTTTTAAAAATAATCTTGCAGAATAGTTCGGAAATCCTTGAGATGTTAGCAAGATACAAGGTATTTTGTGATAAAATTTAGCTTCGGAAAGACGCAACATGGCGGCATCCTTTTCAAGAACTAAGACGAAATTTGCGTCAGATTCTAAGATTTCGATATTTTTAAGAAAAGTAGGTATGGTCCAACCTCCAGTTCCAAGTTTTTCGAGATCAATAATATCATTCTGATCTTTCAATTTTAAACGTCCAATGCAAGAGCCTTTTGGAGAGGCAACGACATGTAAGTTATCTCGAAATGTACCTAATTTAACAGCGAGGTCTTCGATTATTCTATCGCTGTATCTTTGATTCTTAAATAGTGGGACATCATTATAAAACATCTCCCTTTTAGTAGCGTAAATGTCTGTTTCAAGAAGCTCTTTTACAAATACAGCTATTCGTGTTAATTTAACCAGTTCTGAATACTTGTCTCCAAATTCAATCGTACGAGTTTTAGTTCCTAAAAATAAATTTCCCTGTTCGTTATATACGATATTTTCTCTTCTTCTCAATGGAATTTCGAGTTTTGGAATCTTTCCATTCGAGATTTGATTGTATACAATCCTAATGAGATCGTTTATCTTATCAAGAAGAGATAATCGGTCAAAATCTCTAAAAATTAGCGCGTTTTGTGGAACTTGAACCTCTTCAGAAACGAGGGGGTATGCTTTATGTAATATATTCCTTTGATCATTGAGCTCCTCAGATGCTCTAGCGTATTCCGCGTGTTCCTCAAATATCTTTCCCGTATAATGCATTCTGGAGCATTTATTGCAGAAATAACCTTTATCATCCTTGTTATTCTTCATAATTTTGATATATTTGTTTATTTCATCTTCTCTTTTAATTTTTCTCGAAATGCGTTGTAAGTGTTATATTTATAGTTAGCTAAACTTGAATTAGAGATATCTATTAATTTTTCTTGAATCTCCTTCTCAGGTATTTTTAATCCAAAAAAAACAATTTTTGCTAAGTTGTTTGATTGTTCAATATAACGCTTTTTTTTGTCTCTAAACTCCTTAAATTCTTTTTTTTTTTGAATTGTGTTTTTGAATAATTCTTGAGTCGTTTTAATTTTAGGTGATATATCTTCTTTTTTGTTTTGATTTTTATTCTTTAATTCTAGTATTTTTAAATTTGAGATTCTATTTTTTAAAACTTCGATTAACACATTTAGCAAATCCTCTTCAAGATAAGTGCCAAATCCTAGGTGTTTTAAACAATCCAATAAGAATACATCCAGTTTCATTTTGTTTTTCTCCAATATTTCTTTCCCATCTTGATTTTAGATTCTACCAAACCTTTTCGTTCAAGTTCTTTTAATTTAACTTGAATGAAACGAGCATCTAGCATATCGCGAATCTTCAATTTAAAAATTAGATCTTTCATGTTTAATAGTTCGCTTGAGTTCAACGCTTCTAAGATCCTATTTGTTGTTAATTCAGCTATTTTTTTTCTATTATATATTTGGATTGACTTGCTCTCTAATTTTTTCATATCTTTATATTGTTGAGCTTTATCCTCGTTATGAATGTCGAATAAATCGATATCATCTGCTTCGCTCTCATTTTCAAAGTTTTCGATGATTTCTAAATAATCTTCCTCAGTCAATTCCTGTTTTTCGAACTTTTTCAGCTTTTCTAATGTTTTTAAGAGTTTCTCTTGTATCAAAAGGAGTTTTTCGTTTGGATAATTAGAAAGATCCATCAACTCTTTTGATATATTTGCTGATCGCAGATTTTCTTCTTGAATTTCTAATATTATTTTGTTTATTTTTTCTAATTTAATAAATATGAACTCTTTCAAGATAACTGTTAAGTTCTCGGTAACATTATCCGATTCTCCAATATTATTTAAAATTTCTTTTAGATCTGGATTTAAATCGATATCAATTGAAAGATCCATTTGGTTATTTCATATGATTGTTTATTAAAATAAAACCAGGTGGTATTAGAACCTTAGGTTCTTCCATTCACCGTGAAATAAATGAGATTTCACTCGTTATTTTGCCACCTTGGTATTGATATTAGTGGTATTTCTTTGTTTTTAAGTTTTTACTGTGAGGACTATTATTAAAATGAAATTAAAATTCAAGGCAGTATATTCACCTATGGTGATTCAATCATTTTAAACTAGTTGTTTACTCCCTTTTTTGCTACCTTGATATATAAGATATGATAGGATGAAATTTATCATAAGTCTTTTTAAAATTTAATCAAGATTTCATTTTTCCTACAACTCCAATATAAATAACCGTCTCGTAAACACCGTCGATACCTAAAATATCGTTCACTTCGTCATCATATAACGCACCAATAGTGCAGGAACCCAGATTTAACGCTTCAGCAACGAGATAAAAGTTTTGTGCGATGTGTCCGCAGTCAAGATAGATATATCGATAACAGCGTTGAAGGTATTTCCACCGTGATCTATCTATTATTACCGTCCAGATAAAGTTTACGGCTGAATCCTTAACCAATTTTTGGCCAAGACACGCGTTGCAGGTTTCTACTCTGAAATCTCCCTCTTGTATGCATTCAAGAGCGTGTTCCTTTATGTCGTAATGATAAACGCCCGGTTTTAGGTTCTCTACATTATTTATAATTGGATATACTTCAATGGGATAAAGCCCTCCTGCAGAAGGCGTGGTTCGAAAGGCAAACTCTGGATGAATTCTAGTCAAACCGCACATTCCAAATAGCAGTAAACCAAGTTCTTTAAGATTCAGAGGTGTTTTAGAGTACGATCTAGTAGAATGACGATTTAAAATCGTTTTCCAAAAATTGACATTAGAAGGAAACTCTAGTTTTGGAAGTTCAACGCGAAATAGAGCATTTTCATAGATCTTATATTGTTTTGGCCTATTAATCCAATCTAAATAATGATGTGGTAATTTTCCTCTCTTATATTTCGATTTTTGCTGAAAATCGTTTCCATATTGATCATCATGACTATTATTGAACTTCATAAATGCAAATTATTCAGACGAATTAAAAAAAATAATGTTAATACTCTAAAATTGAATTAATTGGTTTATAATAGATTTTTTAAATGAAGGGTGAAAAATAAAAGAAAAAAATGAAATTAGTGGTGGATTGGCCTTCCTTTTTTGTGGACGGCTTTTCCAACGACCGCTTCTGCTCCTTCCAATACCATCTCGCTGATGGTTGGATGAGAGTGGATTGTTTCTCCAATGTCGTGAACAGTAAGACCGTGTTGCATTGCCAAGGCTACTTCGGAAATGAGCTCTGGGGCTTCAGCACCAATGCACGAGGCACCAACGATTTTATGCGTCTGTTTATCTGCTAAAATCATTATAAAACCTTCTTCTTCGCCCATGCACTTAGCTTTTCCGAGAGATTGGAATGGAAATTGTCCCATTAACACATCAATACCTTTATCTTTGGCGACTTTCCTTCTCAAACCTACCGAACCGATGTTTGGTGATGTAAAGATAGTGGCTGGTACTACATCGTAATTCGTTGTCATGGGCTTGGCAGGAAATCCTCCTAGACTTGAGAGGGCGTTTGCTACTGCTACATCTCCCATATAGCTTGCCACATGAGCCAGCATTGGGGCTCCCGAAGCCGCAACATCGCCAATAGCGTAGATTCCCTTGGCAGAAGTTTCGCAGGTTTTCGTGTCGATTTTAATTGCTCCCCTATCGATCTCAATGCCAAGATCCTCTAATCCGAGATTAGCAGATTCCCGACCCCTACCAATGGATACCAAACATAAGTCTGCTTCATAGGCAAACTTTTCCGTCGCAGGATCGTTTTGCTTGTCGCGAGGGACATCAGCAGAGCAAGTCATGGCTTTTACGCCGGAACCGGTATTCTCAACCGATAATACAGCTTGTGAAACGTGAATCTTGATTCCTTTAGATTCAAGCTTCTTTTGAAGTTCCTTGATGATCATTGGTTCTTCAGTAGCGATGGGCGAGGGTAAGAATTCTAACAATTCGACTTGGCTTCCGAAAGTCGCAAAGATGTTTGCAAATTCGCAACCAATAACGCCGGCTCCAACTATCAAGATTTTATTTGGGACTGTCTTGAAATCCGTGCTAAGGACATCGTCGCTGGTTAATATTCTCTCGTGGTCTATGTTAAAAGCAGGAATCAATGCTGGGGAGGATCCTGTAGCAATGAGAATGGTTTTCGCCTTTATCGTTGTATTGTCTTGCCCTTGAACGGAAATTTCGTATCCCTCAGGAAACCTTCCACCGACAATCTTTCCAGTACCCGAGAAAACATCGTTTTTCCATCCTTTTTGCAAGCCTCCGATACCCTCAACTAGTTCACTTACAACTTTGTTCTTGCGTTCGACTGCTTTGGCGAAATTGGGAGTGAAGGACGAAACCTCTACTCCAAATTCTCCCGCTTCTTTAATTTGATCGATCAAGTGCGCTGAGGCGTATAATGCTTTCGTCGGAATGCATCCCCGGTTAAGGCATGTTCCTCCTAGTTCTGCTTTCTCGATTAAAGCAACTTTTGCACCGTATTGAGCGGCCCTGATGGCGGAGTGATATCCTCCGGGACCAGCACCAATGACGGCTACATCGTAAATTTCACTCATATTTTCATCAATGACGATTGTAATTACTTGCAAGTTTATGAATATATATTGTGTAGGAAAATAGTGAAGAAAATATTAACTTTATTTATACAATTATCTAGAGAATATCGTGTGAATTGGATCAAAAATCGTCTTTTCTACTAATTAATTCACCTAGTGAAATATAGAAACGATCGAAATCGAATATTTATGGATCCTATTTGTGATCAAATACATAATAATGTGAATTTTTTAACAAACCAACATAATTTATAGTAATCATTTTGGGATGATCTTGAATTGTTTTCTAAAAAGTTAGAAAAATTAATTAAGGTATTTATAAGCTTCCAAACAGTTGAAAATGCTAGATCTATCGGTAAGGAAATGACAAAAGCCGAGCTCTCGATAGAAGAGAAAAAATCGTTGTATGATGAATTATTTAGCGTAGTTACAAACGAGTCTGTTGAAGCCGTCCTTAATTTATGGGCAATTGCATCAATGATCGAAGACCAATTGCCAGTAACTAAAAAAATATTAGCCGTAAGGAACTTCATAAAGGATCCTTATTTAGAACGAGCGTGGATCGAGGAATGGATCGAAGTTGTATGGTCAAAAAGAGCAGTAAATAAGGATTTTCTCGAATTCATTGCGATTGATTTAAGAAACATTCCAGACCTGAGAGAGGATTTGAAGACATTGCTCTATGAATTTGATTATAAATAATAACGAGAGCACTGAAGTTTATGCATATAAAAAATAGATTACAATTAGAACCGAAATCATTGAATAGTAATCTGAAAATATTAAGAAAAATTGCTTTGAACGCTCTTGAAATAGGGCTCTCCGCTATAAATCCCGAGAAGTTGATCAATGATAATTTAAAGCTTGAAGGAACCAGATTGATAGTGAATGGTGATGATTTTAATTTGGAACAATTTAAGAAAATTCACATAATTGGTGCTGGAAAAGCGGTTTTAGGAATGCTTATTGCATTGGAAAAACTTTTTATTAGGAATGGCATCAAAAACTACGATGGAGTAATAAATATTCCAAAAGGTAGTCTAAACGAATTAAATCTCTCTTCTAATAGAGTAACTATTATTGAAGCATCACACCCTTTTCCCGATAATATTGGTCTAAAAGGGACTAAACTGATGATGAATATCCTTAATGATGCTTCTGATAATGATCTAATTTGTTGCTTGATTTCTGGAGGTGGTTCTTCTTTATTGGTCTTTCCAAGGAGGGGTGTGTCCTTAAAATCATTGAAGAAAGTTAATTCGTTATTATTAGCATCGGGAGCTTCGATTCAAGAAATAAATATTGTAAGAAAATACCTATCAAGAGTTAAGGGTGGAAAGCTTGCCCAAGCGCTTTCAAGATCGAGCAAGGCAACTATGATATCTTTAATAATTTCCGATGTTATTGGGGACGATCTCCAGATAATAGCTTCAGGTCCAACCGTTCTGAATCATTCGACACCGTTAGATGCTTTAAAAGTGCTGGAAAAATATAATCTTATTGAAAAAATTCCTCATTCAATTTTCAATGTCTTGAAAGAATCAAAACTCCAAGAATGGGAATATAGACCATTAGAAATTAGAAATGTATATAATTATTTGATTGGTAGCGTGAAAAACGCTGTAATTGAAATCACTAATTTCATAAAAAGTAATGGATTTCGTGTCGTTCAATTTTCAGGACACATTTCAGGAGAAGCAAGGAAATTTGGTCGAATATTAGGCGACTTGATAGTTGGTCCAAATGATAACCTTCCTCAATTAGGTTCTGAAAATTTGGCATTTATAGGTTCGGGAGAACTTACCGTAACCGTCAAAGGAAATGGTATTGGTGGCAGAAATCAAGAGATGCTCCTTTCGTTTCTTGATTATGCGATGGAACAAGAAATAAAGTACGAATTTCTCGTAATGGCTATTAATTTCGATGGTTTGGATGGAAATAGTGACGCTATTGGTGCCTTAGTGGACAATCAAGTTATTAATGATGCCCAAAAATATAAATTAATACCGTTAGAATATCTTAAGGACAATAATTCTAATCTTTACTTCAAACAGCTCAGTACCGACATTATTACGGGATTTACCGGGTGCAATGTAAACGACATGCTACTGGTCCTAGTATCTAAAAAGTAAATGTTTATATGTAACTTAATTAAATATAAACTCTATAAACTATAAAAAAAAAGTATTTTATAGGTATATTGATTAAATGTTTATTAACTCAATAACGGAGTTATATACAATAAAAAAACAAAAGTAATCAACTATGGCGAGAAAAAAGAAAGGTGAGGATACTAGGCCTCCTACTTCCACCTCTTCCAAGACTATGGGTTGGGACGCAGAAGACAAGGACGAGGCGTTAGAAGCAGAAGGCATGAAAAGCATCGATATGGA
>JAEOUI010000191.1 GCA_016839425.1 Promethearchaeota archaeon | reverse complement strand
TTTCGGACGATTTATTTTTTCCGTTCCTTCAAGTTGTAGACTTAGAAACGAATATTATGTTTTCCTATACTATAGGAATTGGATATGGTTTTCAAATAATGGCATTTATTGCGATGTTCTCTTACACTGTTTTTACGATCCAAACAATAAAAAGATTTGAAGCAGATAGAGAAACAAAAGAAGAAATGATATGTAAAACAATCACAGAACATCAAAAATACCTGCCAATCGACAAATTCATCGCTGAAGAAGAAATATTGATAAATACGAATCAAAAAAACGACCTTGCAACGAGTGTTTTAAACAAATTTAACAGGAAGAGGAGTAAATCGTGAGCGTAGTAAAAAATTATAACCTCCTTGATGCAAAGTTAAAAACCTTGGTGCAATTATGCTTGGAGACAAACAACAACAAAAAATTATCCATTGTATTTATGGGATTGATAAAGAACCATTTAAACGAAATGGGAATTAGAATGGGTTTTTTACCCCTAATCGAGGAACGAAGGATAAAAATGTGGATGTATATGAGAAAAATAAACGAACTCATAGAAATTAGGCTTGGAAAGGGAATTTTTAACGAGATCATGATAGATAATTTAAAGAAATTCGAACAAGTCCTCGAAAAAAATAACGATACAATACCAATAAATAACCTCCCAGAATTGGTAAGTTTATATTACGATTTGCGAAAGATAGAAGCTCCGAATTTTTTAAACTCAAGAAGCGAGTTGTTTCAAGGGAAAGAGGCAGAAAGCTTGCTCCTGCTTGAATCTTTGACTCAATCTCAGAATAAACCTACTTTATTCTCTTTCAAAAAAGAAAGAATTGATGTCGTTAAAAACCTCCTCCTCAGAGAAATCAGACAAAAAGAATTGAGGATACAAAAATCTCTCGATCAATGTTATGATAAAAAAAATTTCGAAACTTTGTATCAACTAAAAACATACGAGGAAAATCTAATTAACTCTAACAAGCAGAGAATTAAATCAAGTGAAAAAATTTCCTCTAACTCTTTATATAAACGAAGTACTTCCGAAATTCCTGGATATTTTCTTTTAGGGACTTCAATTGTTTCCCTCTTATTTTTCGTACTTCTTTTATTTCAAATAGTTTTACATCCTGAAATCAGTGGAGCCTTAAATGGAATGAGCGTGTTGTTTTTTATTCTTGCAGTTTTCACTTTTCTTATTTATTGGTTGATGTATCTTAAGGAGGGGCACGCTTGACTTATAAAATAATTGGAACTCGAAAAGATTCCTTTGATTCTAAGAATAATTTTAGTGGCAAGAAAAAAGGAGAACATGAAGTAGAAGAACCAACAAATTATTATAATATTTGGAAAACTAGTCCTAACTTCATTGATGTTAATCTAAAGACCGTCTATAAGAAAGTGGGTTTAACAATTGGAGTATTGACGACTATAGCGGTTTTTTTTTGGTTAGAATTCGAAGATTTATTGTTAACATTAACATCTATCTCCATCATCTCTGTTCTATTTATCTTGGCTTTTAAAAACGAGATGGTAAAATTTGCTTTCTTTTCAACTTTTAAGCTACGTTCTGTTTCAAAGCTCGATCCTTTCAAGCATTATAGGTTTTGGCAATTAAAAGGGCGATCAGATATCGTTTTTTATACTAATCAAAAAGATTTGATCTCCGTGGGATTAAAAATCTTTAAGATTGCTGTTGTTCCCGAAAATGTAAATCCAAATATGAACGGATTTTTTAAATATCTCAATTCTTCAAATGTTCCTTTTACATATCAGGTCGTTCAAGCGCCTTTAATCGACTATCCCGTAAAAGGCACGACAATTTCAAAGAATTTTTCAGTATCAAAATCTCTTTTTTCGATGAAAACCTCGATTTATTTCTGTTTTTATTACGATTTAAAGGGCGTTTTAAACTCTCGCAGGCTAAGATATTTAATAGATACGCTAGACGAATATGTGTCAACTGCCAAATCAGGATTTAAAGCGAATTTCCATCATTTTAAAATTAGTGAAATGAATGAACTGGAGCTTATTAACGCACTGAGAACATTTTTTATTGGGACGGATATACCTCCAGCTAATGATAAAAAACGAGAACGAGGACAAACCATTGTGGAACTTTGTTTGAAATGTATTTATTTAACCGTAGTTTTTTTGATCTTCGCATTATTTGTTTGGAAGCTCGGATTGGGATTGCATTTATCAATTACGATTGGAATGCTAATCTGCGTTATTCATACTATCGTTTTTTTTAAGTCAATTTTTTTCAAGTTCTCGGGTCAAAATTCGCAAGATTCCACTATAAACATAATTGATCCGTTCCAAGATGTTTTTTTTTATTGGTTATCTGGAACGCCAAGTACTATTTATTCCTTAGTGAATAAAAAACTACTCATTGGCACGAAATTCTTCAATATAGCTCGCGCCAATCCACCGTTTTTTGGATTTCAGAACAGGCCATTATCTCGTCCAGATAGTTTTTTTCAGTCAATAATTCCATTAAGAATTCCGTTTACATATACAGGAACCGTGGCACCAATGTTGTATCAGAGTTTTGAAGCTGAAACACGGAATTTATTGAATAAAAAGACTCAAGCGAGTTTATTCTCGTTAAAAACTCTAATGGACCGTGAAACTTTCTTGAACATGAGAGGGGGAATTTGGAGGTGTATTTTTACTTTATCGGTAAGTAGTTATAAACACGTCACTGAAATGAGCGTGAGAAGCGCTCTTGATGTAGAGATTTCTCTGAATGAGAAAACAAGAGAATTAAATAAATCGTATCAAACAAGTCTTCCAAATTATAGATTAACATTAGCCAATCGAGATCGGGTAATTCACGCGTACATGTTGACGCTCTTGAAAAATAAGTTTTTTCGTTCTAACGGTTCTAACTTATTCTATATAATCCAACAGGGCAAGACTTTAACAAACTTGATCGATATTTTCCCCCAATTAAAAAAAGGCCTCGAAGTAAAAATTGCATCGGAGTTCAATACACCATTATATCTCGAAAATTTCATCGTTTTAGGGAAGACCATAAATACCGAAATCTTAGAGTCCGAAGTAGATGCGGGATTCACATTGGATCAAGCGAACAATCTTTTATTTCTTAACGGATTTAACGGTAGCAAGGAAAAAGCATTGATGAAGACGGTTATCCAGCTCGTTAAAGGGGGCATACCTTCCATCGTATTTGATCACACGGGAGAATGGTCAAAATTACTGAGTTATTTTAAAAATACAAGATTCGAGGAAAATTTGGCTTTTTTTAAACTCGGTAAAACCTATACCATCGATTTGATAAGATCAGACTTACCATATGACACGGATAATCCCTTATATTTGGATCTAGTTGCGGACGCTTACTCGCTATCCTTCCATAAAGACGAGAGAATTATGGAAGCGTTCAAGAGGTCCATATCGAAACTTGAAAAAGATTTTGACATCAACTCTATAAAATTAGATATTGAAACAAATCCTGAATGGAATACCAATCCCGCAACAGATTCCTTAAGGACACTTTTTGAGGACTTAGCCGGGCAAGATATGGCTTTTTTCGTTAGATCTGAACAAAAAGCAGGAGGAATTACAGCTTTAGATTTTATTAATGACGACTCAACGGTTATTATCGATTTATCCATCTTGAACGATGTTAAAAAAAGAATTTTTGCGTCATTCGTCATAATTGCTAAGATTCTACACGCTGCTGCACATCCTGAATCAATGAGCTTGATAGGACAAAATATTAGAGAAAAGATATTAGTAATCCCTCACATTGATGTAATTTTTGAAGATAATTATTTAAAAAAAATAGGAGATTATAGCAAGATGGTTAAATTTTTGGCTCCCCTTTTCAAATTTGGTTTTGGAACGATTGCATCGGCTGATAAAGCAAGAAATTTACACGAACACGCGTTTTCTTTTTTCAAGAACATCGTAACTTTTCGAATTTTTAATAAATGCGATGCGTCCTATATTGGTTATTCAATGAAGTGTAGAAAACTTCACGGATCCGGGATTTATAGCTCGAGTCGGAACGAAACATTCCAGATCAACTATTTATCAACAATGAATCCCATGGAAATGGTTGTCAAGCGTTCGGATATCGATCAACCTTTTCCAGTCCAGCTAGAGGTAGACGAATTAGTAGATTTAAGAGAAATGAAACAAGAAAAAATTGCGAAATTCATGAAAAATCAAGGATATGACTTAGAATTAGTAGAAAAAGACATCGCAAGGCAAGCAAATAAGACATTATTTGAGAAAGATTTCGAAATATATTCGGGTTTCGTTGAAGAAATAGTTACCTTTCTCAACGCACTCAAAACGATTGATAAGATAGGGAACTTGAGCGAAAAAAAAATCAAAGAAGAACTTAAAAAGTTCATATATCCAAAAGCGTCTAAAATCGTGAAAAAAAGAAAATTTAAACACAAGATAAACAAGATCAGAGATGATTTGTTTTCAATATTGGTTCAGCACGATTATCTAATAGAACAACATCCTTTAGAAGCGAGTGGTACCGAATCCCTGCGATCCTCGTATAGCGTAGGAGAGAAATATGATCGAGCCCTGAAGGATTATTTCGAAGCGAAAGAGTCCGCATTATTAGAAGTCCCAGAAATGATTAGAGTTGATTCGAATGATGTGGAACCTGATATTATTTTTCCTCATGAAAACGAGCAAGACCTAGAAGAAAAAAGAAAGCGTAACGTGTATGTTACCCGCGCCAAGAACGCGCTTTCGCTTTTAATGCAGGGCGTTTTTACGATATATCGGTCGATCAAGGCAAAATCTTTCAAGGATGCCCTCCAACACGAAAAAAATACAATCCTTAATTTTATGAAATTTATTGGTGAAACGAATAACGACAACTCCCTAAACGAACAAGACTTGGAATCCTTGTTTGAATATTTAGGCGTTATTTTAAACATTGATTGGGCACTATTGGCAATCGATATTTTAAATCAATGTAGTTTGCTTGAAGTCAAGATCGAGCAAAAGAATGAAGAGATTAATTCAATTTACGAAAATATTAAAAAATTACAAATTAGCATTCAAGAGTTTTTATAAAATCACAAAAGCAATTTTTAAAAAGGTGAAAGGAGTTGAAAGACGATTTATTCAAGGAAATTCTAGAACGTACGGTTTTCAAAGAGGAATATATTACAAAAGTGATGAACGCTTTAAATCAGCTAAGTTCCGGAGATATTGAACTTAGAAATGCCAAAAAGCAAGCACTTGAAGTACTTGCAAGTCTATACAAGGAAATTTGCGATTTATTCCCTTTTTATGTCAACGAGGTGCTTCAATACCAAACACCGAACAACACGAAGTGTAATGCGATAGAAGAGCAACTTAAAAACGAAATCAAGGAAAAGGATGACCTCCTCAATCAAGCAAGCGTTCGATTAAAAAGAATCGAAGAAAGATTAGGGGCGAATTGAATTATGAAACAATATGCCCATATTTCATTCTCACTTGGATTAGGATCTCTTTTAACTGCCACTTTTAACTTGGTAGAAACTTTAGGATTTTTATTTTTTTTTATAATAATGGTGACATATCTAGCAGGTAAAATAAACGATTGGCTGGACCACGAGATGTATTTAAAGCACGAAAGAAAATTCTTGACCCATTCACCGCTATCTCCCTTATTAATTTTACTTGCTCTTTCTACGGGAGCACCTTTTTCCCTCCTATCTCCATTCTTAGGAATATATGTTTTCTTTTTGATCTATGTAATTTTTTTAAGCCATATTTTTTTGGACGCAATGAACAGCTCGGGGGTGCCCATATTACCTAATAAAAAAATTCGAATCGCCCAAATCCCCTATGATGATTTGACTGCAAACCTCACTTGTGTTTTCATTGGAACATTTATGATTTTAATTGGTCTTTTAATGTTTTTTTCAACATAAAATTCCCTAAAATAATCTTTGTTTTCACATTAATCTCAACATAAATTTTTTATTTATATAAAACGAATTGAATAATAATTTGTTCCCTAATTTACATTAAAAAAAATAAGTATTATATCATATGAAACTTCATAATAGAAATCAAATCGTATTTTTTACGGTTTATTTTATTGCCCAGATGATGTATGTATACATTAACGCTTTTTTACCCATTTACTTTAGCGAAATTTTCTTAATTAACGGTACCGACCTTGGAATTGTGCTGTACACATCTTATTCTTTCATGCTTGCTAAACCACTTTTTTCCATTTATATCAACAAAGACGGAAAGAAAACCCCTTTTTCTACCGAAAGAAAGGTCTTTATTATCGCTAGCTCAGGGGCAGTAGTATCATTTGCCTTGTTTATTTTTAATTTGAACTTCTTAGTCGTGTTTAGCGTTTTTCTTGGATTAAATTTCTTATTTGTAGCCTTCATGGATGTTATTATCGATAAGATCATCATACAAAGATCTAGCACTGATAATATCAGGAAGAAAAATGCGTTTTACATGCAAATAGGAGGAATGATTGGTGCTATCGTTTCGAACATATATTTCTTCATAATAAGACCAACAAATTTGAACTCTTGGAATGCTTTATTCATCGTTGGTACCATATCCATAGTCTGTTTCGTTCCAATAATTTTAATTTTAAAAAACAGCGATTCGTCGTCAAATATTGCATCTGATTCCGTCGCTCAAGAACAAAAAAAGGTCAATTATAGTCATATCGTAAAAATATGTGCTTTCCTCTTTTTAGTCTACGGAATTAATCTTTACGAATGGGTTTTAGAACCTTGGGCAATAGAGAAGCTTGGAACGGTTTCAACGGAACCTAAAGCACTTTTTCCAACCATAATGATAAGTTTTATAGTATTCGATGCAATTAGTCTCTTGATTGCTGGAAAGTATTCAAAAAGATTAGATAAAAAGAAACTTTTGATATTCACGACACTTGTAAGTGGTATTTTGACAACTATTGCCCCTCTTTCGGGAATTATTCTATTTTTTATTCTAATGTCTATTGTTCAGCTTGTTTCCGGTTTCTTTTTAATAGCATTGTTAGCATCTATGATTGAGCTTTCTGGCGGAAAAGTATTATTCTTCCAACTAATGGCTTCAGCAACTATTTTATCCAAAATTATTTTTGCGCCTTTTGGAGTTTTTTTATTTGGTTTTATCTCGGGAGAAATGATTATATTAATAGCAGGGCTATTCCAACTTTTATCCTTGGTTCCTCTATATTTTATCAAGTTTTAATAAAAACAAATATATACTCTTTTAAAATAGGAATCGTGTAAATTTTGGATTTTTTGTTTGAAATTTCCATTTATTCTAGTCCTATAGTAAAATCTTTCAATTAAAATCAAATAGGGGTGTAAAAATTTAAATTCATTATCGAACTACTACTTTTATCAAACGAATGTTTATACAATTAAACTAGTTTTTATTAATATTTTTCCATGTTTTTAATAAACTCAAGAAGTGATAAGAAATGGAAGATACAAAAAAAAGCAAGAGCCTCTTACAATGGGAGCAGGAAGAAAAGCCCAGCGCCGATGAGTTGCATTTTGAAAAACCATCAAATGAGATCGTAAATCAAATTCTCAAGTACAACCCTATTGATCCATTAAACGCTCTTTATAGGAAATTCATTAAACTCATGAATTTCGAAGAACAGGAACAAGAACTTCAGTGGTGGGGCGCAAACATTTATGTGCACGCTGCTACGAGGTTTATATGGAGAATTGATGTGCAAAATGTAGAAGGGCACATTTTTCCACAATTTGGAAACAACGCCGGTAAGGGCGGTATCCTCATCTCAAACCACGAGAGTCACTTCGACCCGTTCTTTGTGGGTTCTGCAACCGAGAATGTCCGCATTCAGTGGATGAGCAAGCGGGATAATTTCCGCACGCCTCTTGTAAAGACTTTATTTACAAATTTAGGCGCTTATGAGCATAATAAGGACGACTTGGAAGAAACCTGGGAAAAATCAAAAAAGATCCTTGAAAGTGGTCAGTGGATCGGAATTTTCCCCGAAGCTACTCGAAATATAGACGGGACCATCGGTCAATTCAAAACCGGTGCAGTGAGATTGGCCATCGAATGCGGTGTGCCTATTGTACCCGCAGCGGTAATTGGGTCGAGAAAAGTCCTTCCAAAAGGAAGTATGTGGGTTAAACCCGCAAAGGTAACCGTTCGTGTTGGCAAACCAATATTTTATAACCAACAAGATCCAAACGAAATTACTTATGAACTAATACGAAAATTGTCAGATGAGTTACGACAAGAAGTTCTCGACTTGTTAGAAGGAAAGCACGAATATGCTTATTCCGTCACTGAATTTGCCAAGAAAGTTAAAAAGCAACAGAAAGGGCTTTCCATAGGCTCTCCGATTAATTCCGAAGATAAAAAAGAGGGCATTATGCAACTCGTAAAGCATTATTGGAAGAGTTTCCTTCAATTAATTGATGATAGTTGGATGTCACTCGTTAAAGCAGCCGAAGTATTTGGCGTCAGGAGACAATTTGAATTAATGTGCTGGCAGTTCAACGGAAATTTTATCCAGAGAATCATGTGCGACTCGTTCATGCCATACAAAAGAATTGATTACGATAAATATCTCCCAAAAACAGGAGCAGCAGTCGTGTGTTCGAATCACAATTCTGAATGGGATGTTATTATTAATGCTGTCGCTTGCCAACAAGAGGGACGACGGCTATATCAAATGGCAAAAGAGTCTTTATTCCAGATGCCTATCGTAAACGCGTGGACCAGGACGCACTTGGCGTTCCCCCTCATGAGAGGCGAGCATGACGAGGGTTCTTATTGGTTTGCTAAAGAACGCTTGAAAGAAGGCGAGCTTGTTATGGTTTACCCCGAAGGAACCACGGTAGGAGGCCCCGAAGTGGTGGAAGGACACACGGGAGCCGTGCGCTTGGCGATCGAAGCAAAAGTACCCATTATTCCAATTGGCATTACTGGCACCGAAAATACTTTTCCAAAACACGCTAAAATGTTTACTTTTGGGAAAATGAGTATTTTCAAGATGGGTCCCCTTTTTACGGAGCACACCAAATATTTCGACAAGCCAATACCCGATTACGAAGAGCTCAAGAGGCTTACGGATTTATTGATGGAACGAATCAAGGAACTTGTCGTTTATGACGACCCCAAACTTTAAACTTTATTTATTACTCATTTTATTAGCACTTATTAATCAAAAAATTTTTAAAAGATACGAGGAGAACTTGCCCTGGAAGCGTTCGAAAAAAAACAACTACCAAAGCCAAAAGTTGGTATTCCAAGAGCACTTCATTACTATCGTTATTTTCCGTTTTGGAAACAACTCTTGGAAAAGCTCAATGTCGAAATCGTGTTAAGTACGCCCACAAACAAGAAGATTGTAGAGGAAGGCGTTCGACACGGTTTCGGAGAACTTTGCATTCCCATCAAGATTTATTACGGTCATATGCTCCAGCTCATACAAGAGCACCCGGACTTGGATTACATCTTCGTTCCACGCTATGTGAGCGAGGTCAAGGACGCATATTTCTGCCCTAAGTTCTTGTCCCTTCCGGACATTGTGAAAATTCTTCCAGATTGTCCGAAGCTCTTGAATTTTGAAGTAAATGTAAAGGAGTTCCCATTATCCACATCGGTTATCGAGCTTGGCAAGCAACTGGGCAAGAGCCAAGCGACTTCGTTAGAAGCATACGCTGCAGCAAAAAAGTATTTCAAGGAATACCACGAATTCTTGAGAAAAGGTGCTTCGGTCGTTCACGCTCTAAGACTCGTCGTACGAGACAGACCTTTCACGCTTCCTAAAAAGTCGAAAAAAAACGACATTCGTTTCTTGTTATTAGGGCACGGATACAATGTTTTTGATACCTATATTAACCTTGACTTCCAGAAAAAACTCGAAAACCAAGGAGTCGAAGTCATCACGCTTGAAAACCTTCCCAAGAAACTGTTCAAAGTACCGGTCATCGTAAACCAGAAACTCAGAAATTATTGGAGGCACGAAGAGGAGATCATGCAGGCTATCAGGTATTTCCTCACTGAAGGTAGGGATGAGATTGATGGCGTTATCTTCCTCATTAGTTTTGCTTGTGGTCCAGACAGCATCATTTCCGAGCTCATTATGCGAGACATGAAAGTTGTGGGCATACCATTCCTTGACATCATCATGGACGAACATTCGGGAGAGGCGGGACTGCTAACGAGGATAGAAAGCTTTACTGAAATGATCAAGCGAAAAAAGCGAAAACTTGAGCTCTCCAAAGGAACTAAAATAGAATCAAGCTAAAGTTTTTTAAATTTCTTGATTCGAGATTTGTAATATTGAATATATATTAACAATAAAAATATTTTTCTTGACATTTAATATTGGATTTAAACATCATTTAGTTTTTGTCAAGTTTGTATATTCCACTTTTATGCCAATTGGTTTTATATGATGTGTCTTTTTAAAGAAAACTACTATCTTTGACACTTTTGAAGTCTAAAAAATTATAATTTTTAAAATATGAAATTAATTGAGAAAACAAGTCGGGGTCGCTTGATAATTTTGTTGAGCACCTTGGCTATAGGATTATTTTTTGTTCTTCCAATGTTTTTGGAAGATACTAAAAGCGAAGATATATTACAAGTAGACGCTAACAAAGTAAAGATTTCTGATTATACAGTAATTGCGCCCATTTTTATAGATGAAAAAAATTTAAGCACCACTTGGCAATCTTACAAGGACGCTGGAGTCACGTGGTTAACCGGAAACGGCACTATTGATAGTCCTTATATTATTGAAAATATCGCAATTGACGGATTGGGCTTGAATTCATGCATTTACATTAATAATTCCAGGGCGCATTTCATCGTGAGAAATTGCACCCTTTTTAACGCTTCAGAAGGTGTTTTTTTTGATTACGATGCAGGTATCAGGATCGTAAATGTTTCGAACGGTCAGCTCATTGGCAATAATTGCTCCTATAACTACCGAGGGATTGTGATCGAGCAAAAAACTGCGAATATTACTATAATTGGAAACCGTTTAAACCACAACAGTATTCATGGATTGACAATTACAAATTGTGATCATATCGAAATTGTAGATTCCGTAGTCAAATACGATTGCTTGTATGGAGCACTTATTTCGAATTGTAATAATATTAACATATCAGCGAATAATTTTACTCAGTTCTATCAATATGGATTATATATGAATAATTGTACTGATTGTAGTATAATTAATAATAATGTAAGTTATTGTTCAAATTTAGGATCTTACGGGTATTATATATCAGAAAGCTGGAACATTGTTTTAATGGACAATGACGCGATAGGAATTAGGGATTATGGATTATATGTTATAAATTCGAACGATACTTATGTCAATTTAAACGAGTTTGTCAGTAACAGATACGGGATTTACTCGTCGGGGTGTTATAATTTTCAAGTAGTAAATAATACATTTCGGATAAACAGCGAAAACAACATGTACTTGTATAATTCTGAAAATATCACAATTTCCAGAAATTTATTAGAAGAAGACGATACAAGCCAACAAAAAGGAATTTATATCAACTCATGCGATGGCGCTAGAGTGCTTAATAATACGATTATTGGTAAAGTTCAATATGGTATTTCTCTTTCCAATTCAAACAATCATTCGATTATTGGAAATAATGTTTCATTTAACCAAGATGGAATTATCGTAATTGAGTCAGATTATGGCCAGATTCTTGATAATAAAATTATAAACAATTCTCGCTACGGCATTCAGCTTCAAGATTGTTTCAGTAATAAATTAAGAAATAATGAAATGTTTTATTGTGGATTAATCGTGAGTGGTAATCTTACTCAATTGAAAGCTTTTGATATCGATACTTCAAACCAAGTCAATGGAAAATTCGTATATTATTACATTGATGAGATCGGACTTGATTTAGCAAATTTTTCCAGTGCAGGTCAAGTGTTTTTAGTAAATTGTAGCGATTCGGAGCTATCAGGATTGGATACTTCTTGGGCAACCACGGGAATTTCCTTGCTATTTTGTGAACGAATAAATGTATCAACAACTAAGACCGATAATAATTATCGAGGAATTACCTTATATCAAGCAAGCAACAACGTCCTCTCAAAAAATTGGGTTAGATTTAATCAAGGAGAAGGAATTTATTTAGGCGAGCAAGCTAATAACAACCTATTAACCAATAATACAGTTACTTTTAATCAACACGGAATATATATTGAAAATAGCGATGGTAACGCTCTTATAAATAATACTTTAACTAACAATAATTATGGAACATCGGCTAATTACGGTGCATTTTTTGATAATTGCGATGGCAACAGGTTAATTAATTGTAATATTGATTATAACGATTATGGAGCGTACTTTAATAATTGCAATTATACTACTATAATAGACAATAGGATATGCTATAATACCCAATATGGAATATATCTGCGCTATTCGGACAATAACGATATCATCTCAAACGAGGCAGGGCACACTCAAACTTATTACGGAATTCAATTATATTATTGCGACAATAATACAATAATAAATAATAACGCCAGCTATAATGCACAGCGCGGAATAGTTGTACGTTATTCAAACAATAATAACATCGTTTCAAACAAAGCGAACCACAATACTTATTATGGAATTTACATGTATGACTCAGATCATTCGAATTTATACGAAAATAATATAGAAGGGAACTTAAATAGAGGAATTGACGCCAGAGTTTCAAATTTTATCAACGCTACACTCAATAATATTTCCCATAATACCTATGAGGGGATATCTTTTGCTAATTGCGATAGTTGTCATCTGATTAAAAATGATATTTATTACAATAATTATGGAATCTACTTTACAAGTGGATCTGAAAATAATATTCTTCTAAACAATACTATTCGTGACAACCAAGCACGCGGAATTTACATGGCCTCGTCTAGTAATAACAATCTAATTCAGGAAAATATCATAAGCGATAGCACGCATACCCATCCACGAGGAATTCACATAGATAGTTGCAATAATAATATGATTATCAATAATTCAGTGAGCGATAGCACCGAACTTGGAATAGCGATGTGGAGTTCCACTAATATCACTGTTTCTGGAAACACCATCAGCGACAATACGCACACACAACAACGTGGAATCTACATGCAGGATTCAAATGGAAATAAGATTCTTAATAATAGAATAAGAGATAACACTTTACAGGGTATTGCATTATATTATTGCGATAATAACACGGTTTCTGGAAACATCATCAGCGACGATTTACATGTTAGATCTCGTGGAATTTATATGTACGATAGCCATAAAAATAAGATTCTTAATAATAGAGTGAGCGATAATACCAATTGTGGAATACTCTTATCGGCGAGTAATAATAATACAGTCTCTGAGAATATAGTAAGTGATGATACATTCAATCAAGATCGAGGGATTTGGCTCTCTAGCTCTGCAAATACGAAAGTTTTGAATAACACTATTAGTGGTAGCGATCTATATGGTCTTTTACTCTACGATTCAAAAAATAGCATTATTTTTGGGAACAACGCCAGCTTCAATAGAGATGGAGTTTGGTTAGAAGTTTCACATAATGTTAATGTATCAAAAAACATCGTGTTAAATAATTCAAGATATGGCATCCAGATCTACAAATGCATTAACGCTACATTGCGCGATAATGAAATGCGTTATTGTGGAGTAGGCGTGGTCGGGGATTTAATAGACTTACTCAGTCACGATATTAATACTTCAAACCACATTAATGGGAAGTTCGTTTATTATTATACCAATAACACGGGTTTAAATGACACTTCTTTTTTTAACGCGGGTCAAGTCATATTAGTTAATTGTAGCGATTCCATGATTTCGGGTCTAAATATTTCATGGTCATCTTTTGGCATATATCTCTTGTATTGTTCTCAAGTAAACGCATCGTTTAACACGGTTGAGAACAATTATTACGGAATCTATTTATACGAATCGACTAACAATACGATCTCGTGGAACAACGCCAACTTAAATCGATTTGTTGGCATTATCTTGGAGACAAACAGCAATTACAACAACATTTCGGACAATATTTTACACGATAATCACTTTGGCATTAATATAGAGAAATATACAAATAACAACTATGTTCTAAGAAACAACATTAATAATAGCTATGTAGGAATATATATGTACGGTGAAAACGGAGCCTGTGAAAACAATACATTCTCCTATAACTTTGTGAGATATAATGGGTATGTTGGAATATATGTCAATAACGATTGCGATTTTACTAAGCTTTTTTACAATAACATCAGCAATACCGTTGAGAGAGGTATATTCGTATATAATTCCGAATTTTGCATCGTATTAGGAAATAACATCAGTTATAACGAAGATGAAGGCCTTTACTTTATGACTGCAGATAATAACATCGTGACGAGAAATATCTTTACATTTAATCTTGAAGAACACATATACATTCAAAGCTCTAACTTCAACAACATTTCACATAATACTATAATGTATCAAGCCACCTATGGAATATATATGATATATTCCATTAATAACACGATCTTTAGCAATGATGTGTATTACAACGATTACGGCATTTACATTCGTTATAGCCATAACCTGACCATCTTGGAGAATAACGCTAATTTTAACGATAACATGGGAATCTACTTGTATAATAGCGACGATAACGATTTAATATCAAATGTTGCTTATTATAATGGAGATTACGGGGCGTATTTTGATAATTATTGTGAGCGCGTCTACATTTTTGATAACGATTTTAGTCATAATAATTACACGGGCTTGTATCTCTATCATTGTGATTATAGTGATATTGAAGGAAATATAATAAGCTACAATCAAGTGAGGGGAATTTCATTTAATTATTGCTTGAATACAACGATCATGGGAAATAATGTCGATTACAACGATCAATACGGCATATACTTGAATGGAGGGCAATATGACGATATACTTGGGAACTTTCTCACGGGCAATAGGGAATATGCCATTTACATTTACTACGGTACGGATCATGCAGTTTTAAATAACGAGATGTGGGACTCCGGATTGGGTATAAGAGCAGATCTATTTAACCTGCAATCTTACGACATTGATAATTCGAATGAGGTTAACGGCAGAACATTGTACTATTGCGTGAACATGAACGGTCTTGGAGAGGGATATTTCTTTAACCCTGGACAAATCATGTTAATAAATTGTAGCAATTGTCATGTATCCAACTTTGATCTCAGTAAAGCTTCCATTGGTGTGGCCTTGTATTATTGCAATCAAGTCGAAGTAATTGAAATCGACGCAACGCATAATTACTACGGTATTTATTTGTTTAATTCTCAAAACATTGCAGTCTCGCATAATAATGTTAGCTACAACGCGATTGGTATTTACTTGTATCAATACAGTTTTGATAATAACATAACAAACAATATTGCCTGCAACAACACCCGATATGGGATAGAATTACAAGATTATTGTGATAATAATCTTTTAGAAGACAATATCGCCAATGGTAATGGCTATAATGGCATATATTTATACCATTACAACGAAAATAATATAATATCAGAAAACGAAGCTTGTTATAACATTCAACACGGAATTTACATTTACGATTCGAGCTATAACTTGTTATCCAATAACAACGCCTCTTACAACTTCCAACATGGAGTCTACTTCTATTATTGCAACAATAATACTATCTTAGAGAGCATTATTGTCAATAACGGTCAAGACGGAATCAGAATGCAATGGGCAAATTACCACAAAATACACGACAATCTGATAGATTTTAACAGTAGGGGAATTCATT